>JBFXKS010000061.1:0-8756 GCA_050173515.1 Oscillospiraceae bacterium
GGGTCTTCGCCATCTGGCCATTTTTTAGGTACACTTCCATCTCAAGCGCGTCAGACTCGGCGCTCTGCTCGCCGCTGGCGTAGGCGGCCGCGCCGATGGAGGAGAGGGCCACACTGTCCACCTGCCAGCCGTTCAGGTCGATGCCGAGGCCGGTGTCGGAGACGTATTGGGCGGGGCGGTCTTCCAGCGTGAAGGTGACGCGCCAGTCGCCCTCTATGTGTTCCTCGCAGCTGGCGCCGCCCACAAAAAGCTGCATGTTTTCAGGCAGCACGTTTTTGGGCAGCTCCAAAATCTGCTCCACATACTCGGGCACCTGCCGCATGCCATACTCGAAGGATTCGCCCCGGGGAACCTCTGCGCTGGTCAGTGTGTCCATGAAGGTGTCTTGCGGGGCGCCGGGGTACCGCAGGTAATAGTGGGTGTTGCCAAAACGCCCGGCGTCGCTCACGGGCTCTATTTGCAGATGCAGGTAGCCGTCGATGACGCCGGCGGCGCCAAGGCCGGCCCAGGCGGGGGCGCTGGCGGCCAGCGGCGCAGAGCCGCGCGCGAGATAGCGCATGGCGCCCGAGTCGATCTGCGTCTCCAGCTCGGCGGCCACGGCGGCGGCGTTTTCACCGGCGCCGTAGGAGACGCCAAACCCGCTGATGGCGGGCTCCTGAACAGTTTCGGGCTTGGGGTTGGCCGCCAGAATATTGGCCACAGTGAGGCCGGTGTCCACACCCTCGTGGAAGGCAACGCCGGTGAGGATGGAGTGGACGTTCAGCGTGAGCGGGGCGGCGGTGTGCAGCTCTTCGCCGCCAAACAGGTGGGCCTCCAGCCGGAAGATGGCGGTCTCGTTTTCGGGGTCGTAGTCCACCTGGGTGGCGTGCACCATGGTGCCCTCGCCCAGCGAGAGGTCGAACAGCTCGGTGTCGGGGCCGATGCGGTTCTGTTCCTCGTCGGCCAGCGAGAGGTAGATGATGGCGGATTCGTCGTCGTGCACGGCGGCCATCACATCCATGCGGATGCCCTGCTGGGTGCTGGTGACGGCGATGGGCTGCACCAGCGTGCGCAGATCTTCGCCCATGCGCTCGATGAAGCGCTCGAAGCCGGGCAGGGCGCCTGCGGCCACGCCGATGCCACAGGCCAGCACCAGGCAGGCGGCCACGGCGATGAGCGCGGGGCGGCGAAAGCGCACGGGCCGGCGGCGGGGCGCGGGCTGGGCGCCCTGCCGAATCTTTTCGCGCACGTCGTCGCTGAGCACAAGCGCGGAAAGGCGGCCGTCCACGGCTTGCTTGAAGCTTTTATCCGTCGCCGTAGTACCACCCCCCCAGCTGCTTCTTCAAAATTTCCCGCGCGCGCTTCAGCCGCACCGAGATGGTGGACTCGGGCGTGCCCAAAGCGGCGGCGATGTCGGCGATCTTCATGTCCTCGTAGTAGAACAGCAGAATGACCTCTTTATACTTGGGCTTCAGCTGCATCACCGTCTCCACCAGCGTGGTGTCGGCGGCGTCGTAGGGGCTACCCTCCTGCGGGATGTCGCCCAGGTCCTCCACCACGTTCACCCGGCGCTTCCAGGCGCTGCGCAGCATGTCTTTGCACACGTTCACGGCAATGCGGTTGATCCACGCCTTTTCGCCGGCGCCCTGGTCGAACCGGTGATAGTTTTTGAACACCCGGAAAAAGGTCTCCTGCACAGCGTCTTCGGCCAGCTGGGTGTCCTTCAAATACATGTAGCACAGGCGCAAAAGGCGGTTGCCATAGCTGTCCATCATGCGGTCCAGATCGGGCAGAACAGCGTTCGCTTCAGCCGTACCACAAGCGGCCCCGCCGGCAATGGCGGAGACGGGAAAGCCCGTGGTATCCTGTATACGATGCTGCCTGCTCAAATCTTTCAAAATTGTCACCAAAAAAATATCGATTCGTAAGATTTCCGTAAGAAACAAATGGCCTGGACAAAAGGGGTTTGGCGCCGCGGGCAGGCCCCTGCCCGCCCAAAGGCGAGAAAAAGGCGGCAAAACAGCCCGCGGCGGGCCGCTTTGTAGGCACACCCGTTATCATGATAAACAAAACGGGCCGGGATTTCAAGCGGGGCAAAGGGCCGGCGGCGGGGCGCATGCACTTGCAGAAGGGGCGGTTTTGCGGTAAAATACTTTGAAGCAGTGGGGCGCCGGGCCTAGGGCAAAAAGCCGGCGCACAAAGGGGGCGAAGGCGCGGCGTGCGGGTGTTGGTGGAGATGTTTGACCGGGAGCCGATAAAAAATGTGCTGAGCACCTGCGTCTTCAAGCCGGAGATAGCGGTGTACCTGTGCGACACCCGCGACGCCACCTTTTTCAGGGAGTCGGCCCTGTACAAGCTGTTCAGCCGGCGCAAGATGAAGACCATGCCGCGCTTTTACTACCTGGACGCCACCAACCCCGGCGAGATATACGAGGTGCTGCGCGCGGTGGTGCACGACTACCCCGACGCCGTGTTCGACTTTTCCGGCGGGCGCGACCTGGTGCTGCTGATGGCGGGCGCCTGCTTTGCAGAGATGGACCTGCCGGGCTACTATGTGGACATCCCGCGCGGGCGCTTCATCAACGTGCGTGGCTGCGAGGAGCTGGCGCCGCTGTTCAAAACACCGGATTTTTCCGCCGAGGACATCTTCACGATGGCCGGGGCCACCATCACCGGCTCGGGGCATTTCCTGCCCGCGCAGCTCAGCGCCGATTTCCAGGCGGACGTGCTGGCCGTGTTCCCGCTGGTGATGCAGAACACGAAGGCCTGGGGCGGCTTTGTGTCCTGGCTGCAGGCCTTTTGCGCGGGCACCTCGGCCACCACGCTGGAGATGGAGGGCCCGCGCGGGGGCCACAAGGGCGGCGGCCAGGCCAACATCACGCTGCTGCGCCACCTGCAAAAAGCGGGCATCATCACCCGGCTGGAAATCGGCAAAAACTACATCAGCCTGGCCTTTAAAAGCACAGTGCACCGAAAAAGCCTGATGATAGAGGGCATTTGGCTGGAGCTGTATTGCTATGTGGTGGCCCGGCAAAGCGGGCGCTTTGGCGACGTGCGCACCAGCATCGTGGTGGACTGGGCCGGCGTGGACGGCGGGGTGGACAACACCAAGAACGAGGTGGACGTGTTCATCACCAAAGGCGTGACCCCGATGTTCATCAGCTGCAAGATGAGCGTGCCCTCGCCCTTGGCGCTGAGCGAGATAAAGATGCTGAGCACGAAGTTTGGCGGTTGGCTCAGCCGCACGGTGGTGTTCACCGCGGCGCGCCTGGGCCCCGAGCACCGGGCGCTGAAAAACCGCGCGGCCGAGATGGACGTGCTGCTGCTGGACGCGGCCGACAGCCCGCCTGACGTGCTGCTGGCGCATTTGGAAAAGGGCATGGCCTAGGTTATGTGCGCTGGGCGAAACGCAGAAAAGGAGAGTGGCGCATGGCGCTGGCAAGCGTGAAGGCGGAGACACTGCCGCTGTTTGAGAAACCCTCGGCCGAGAGCGCCCGCCTGGACGAGGCGCTGTACGGCATGAGCGTGCAGGTGATCCAGACCTCGGAGTCGGGGTGGAGCTATGTGCGCACCGAGCACCACACCGAGGGCTATGCCGCGGCGAACCGGCTGGAGCTGGACGCCGAGGTGGCCGCCGCCTGGCGCAAGTACCAGAAGATGGTGGTGCTGGCGCCGTATATCGACGTGCAAAGGCAAAATGCGCCCGAGGCGCCGCGGGTGCTCTCGGTGCCGCGCGGGGGCATTTTGGTGCCGCTGGGCCAGCCGGGCATCGACGGCTGGCAGAAGGTGGGCCTGACCGACGGGGCCGTGGGCTACACGCGGGCGTCTTACCTGGGCGAAGTGATAGAGGACTGGAACGCCGTGGCCGAGGACGACATGCGCTGGAATTTGGTGGAGACGGCACTCTCGTACAACGGCACCGCCTGGCGCAGCGGCGGGCGCAGCCCGCTGGGCATCGACGCGGCGGGCCTGGCCGCCATGACCTACCAGATGAACGGCGTGGTGGTGCCGCGCGAGGTGTTTTGGAAGCCGGGCACCGCGCTGCGCAAGATAGAGGCCCGCAAGATGGACGAGGGCGACGTGATCTATTTTGTGGGCAGCGTGGGCATCTACATGGGCGAGCAGAAATTCGTGCACGCCACCGACCTTGCCGGCGGCGAGGGCGTGGTGGTGAGCAGCCTGGACGCAAAAGACGAGGACTACCGGGGCGATCTGGCCGGGCACATCGTGGCGGTGGCCAGCCTGTATGGCTAGAGCCCGGCGCACATTTTGACTTTTCGGCGTATAGAACAAAGGAGCCTTTCAGTTGGCCAACAATAAGAAAAAAGACGTATATAAAAGAATATTGCAAAACGACCCCGAGCTGCAGCTGCCGCTGACGGACGAGGCCGTTCGCCCTGCGCCCGTGCGCCGCACGCCGGGCCAGTGGCTGCTCATGGTCATCATCGCGCTGCTGGCGGCGGTGGCGGTGCTGTTGGGTGTCATCATCGTGCAGGTGGAGGTGCTGGGCATGCAGTCGTTTTTCTGGGTGAGCGACGGGGCCGAAAAGCTGGCGGCTGAGCAGACGCTGGTCTACGAGGCGCTGCCGAAGAGCCACCAGGAGATTTTGGACGGCACCCTGTTCGTGGGCGACTCCAACACCGTGCGCCTGCAATACTCCGATTTGGTGCGTGACGAGCAGGTGGCGGCGCTGGAGGGCATCGGCATCGGCGCGGTGCAAAGCCTGGCCTTTGTGCAAGCGCCCGGCGGCGGCAAAAGCCAGACGGTGGTGGAGCTGGCAGCACAAATGCAGCCGGCCTATATCCTGATCACGCTGGGCACCAACGACATCGGGAATATGTCGGCGCCGGTTTTCGTGCAGCGCTACGGCGAGGCCCTCGACGCGCTGCAAGCGGCCAGCCCGAACAGTGAGATCGTGGTGAACGCCATTCCGCTGGTGTGCCAGAACAACGGCTATCCCAAGCTGGAAAAAGAGAGCATAGAGGCCTACAACGCCGCGCTGAAGCAGATGTGCAGCGACAAAGGCCTGCGCTTTTTGGACTGCTGCCAGGTGCTGGCAGACGAGGACGGCCACCTGCCGCGGGAATACGCCGACGCCGATGGCGTACACCTTTCGGATGCGGCGCTGGCGGCCATCGTGAACCACTATCTGGACGAGGTGGGCTAAGGCCGCACGGGAATTGACGGACGGCGCGGATTGGGGCATAATATAGTAAACCAAAGTGAAAACGATGCATCGTTTTCACTGCACAAGCAAAGCTTGCGCTGCGCACGAAGTGCGCAGTTTACTATGGACGGCGCAAAGTTTCCGCCCGTTGGCGAAAGCGCGTGGCTGCCAGCCGCGTATTGAAAACAATCCTAGGCTTGTTTTCAGGTTTGCCGGGTACAAAACCAAAAGAAAAGCCCGGCGCGCTGAAGGGCAGGGCGCCGGAACGGAGGCTGGATTTATGGGGGCAAACTACCATTGCCTGTTGCTGGATGTGGACGGGACCCTGCTGGATTTCCAGAAGGCGGAGCAGGAGGCCATTTTGGGCACGCTGCAGCGCTTCGAGCTGCCCACCGACGCGGGCACCATCGCGCAGTATTCGCAGATAAACGCCGCGCTGTGGGAAAAGCTGGACAAGGGCGAGATAAAAAAGGACCAGCTGGTGGTGCGGCGCTTCGAGCAGCTGCTGGCGGCGCTGGGCACCCAAGGGGACGCCGTGCTGATGAACAGCGATTTCCTCACTCGGCTGTCCATGGCGGCGCCGGTGATCCACGGGGCGGTGGAGCTGCTGGCAGAGCTGGCCGAGTTTGCCACGCTGGCCGCCGTGAGCAACGCGGTGTACAAGGTGCAGATGCAGCGGCTGGAAAAAAGCGGCCTGCTGCCCTATTTCGACGATGTGTTCGTGAGCGAAAAGCTGGGTGTGACCAAGCCCTCGCCCAAGTTTTTCGATTTGGCCCTGAAAAAGCTGGGCATCAAAAACAAGCAGAAGGTGCTGGTGGTGGGGGACAACCTCGTCGCCGACATCAAGGGCGGGGCCGCCGCCGGGCTGGACACCTGCTGGTGTAACTTCACCGGGGCGGAAAACACCACCGGTATCGCGCCCACCCACACGGTGCGCAGCTACCCCGAGCTGAAACTGGTGGCGGTGGGCGAGGAGGCGTTGGCCTATTATGAGACCCGAGAAAAGCGTCACATGGTTTAGCTCTGCCGACGGAAAAGGGCGCATCGCGGCCTATTTTTACCAAAGGCCCGACGTGCAGCCTTTTTGCGTACTGCAAATCGCGCACGGCATGTGCGAGTATGTGGCGCGCTACGAGGACTCCGCCGGCTATTTGGCGGCACATGGCGTGGTGGTGTGCGGCAACGACCACCTGGGCCACGGCAACAGCGTGCGGGATGCGGGCGATCTGGGCTACTTCAGCGAAAAGGGCGGCCGTCGCTTTGCGCTGCAGGACATGCACACGATGAACACGCGCGCGCGCGAGGCGTTTCCACAGCTGCCACTGGTGCTTTTGGGGCACAGCATGGGCAGCTTTTTTTCGCGGAAGTACGCCGTGCAGTGGCCCCACAGCATCGACGGGCTGATTTTGAGCGGCACGGCCGGGCCGAACCCGCTGGCCGCCGCGGGCATCGCCCTGGCGGCGGCCACCGCGCGCCTGCGCGGGCCACGCCACCGCTCGAAGGCCTTGCAGACGATGGCGTTCGGCAGCTACCTTGCGCGCATAGAGGACCCGAAGACCCGGTTCGACTGGGTGAGCAGCGACGAGGCGGTGTCGGCCGCCTATGCGCTGGACCCGCTGTGCAATTTCCGTTTTACGGCCAACGGCTTCCACGAGCTGTTCTCGGCGCTGCACGAGGTGAGCAGCCCGGCTTGGGCGGTGGGCGTGCGCAAGGACATGCCGGTGCTGATGATCCAGGGCGACGCCGACCCGGTGGGCGACTATGGCCGCGGCACCGAGAAGGTGCGCGGTTGGCTGCGCGGCGCCGGGGTGAAGCGCGTGGACTACAAGCTGTATCCCGGCATGCGCCACGAGGTGTTGAACGAGGTGGGCAAGCAGCAGGTGTACGAGGACGTGCTGGCGTTTTTGATGGAGTGGAAGGGCGCGTAAGCGCAAGCGATGGCTTGGCGAAGCCAAACATCGTGAACCCACCGCACCGCGAAGGGCCCCAAGGCGCCTGAGCGGTGGAGGCCATGGGCCGACCGCGGTGGGCAGGATGCATAAACTGAACAAAGAGCCCATCGTTGGCGATGGGCTCTTTGTTGTGTTGTGATGCAGAGGGGCGTTGCGGTGCCGGTCAGCTTTGCTTTTCAGTGGCAAGGCGCGACAGGTAGGTGTCCTCGGTGAAGGACGGGAACGAGTAGAGCACGAGGATGTCGTCGTAGCCGTCCTGCTCGATGACGCTGTCGATGCCGGCCACCCAGTCGCGCAGGTCGATGACGCCGACCTGGGCGTAGCTCTCCACCAGATACGGCACGAAGCAGTTGCCGTAGCTGTCTTTGATGACCAAAATGGAGCCCTCGCCGTTGCCCTCGATGACCGAGTAGCCGTTGTTGCCGTGCAAGAAGGCGGCGTACTTGTCGAACTTGTCCAGCTGGCTCTTGTCCATGATGTCGGTCTGCTGCTCAGACAGGCCGCCGTCTGTCTGCGGCTTGTAGATGGTCATGGGGTTGGGCAGGTCGTAGTAGCGCAGGGTGTCCGGCCGGGTGAAGGGGCGCAGGGTCTTGGCGTAGTTGGTGCCCAAAAAGCCCTCCACGTCCACCAGCAGGGCGTCGCTGGGCACGGTGGGGGTTTTTCCGGTGGCCTCGCACAGCGCCTGGTAGGCCAGCAGCGCGCCGCCGGTGGTGGTCCAGTGGTGGTCGGTGCGGTAGTACACCTGCTGGCCCGCCGCATCCGCCTGTATAAAGGCCTCACGCAGGTCGATGCCGTTGGCGCCGGCGGCGGAAAGCTCGGCGAACAGCGTGTCCAGCAGGGTGTTTTCGTCCATCTGGGGCGGGCCCCAGCGCAGCTTGTCGGCCAAAACATTGGCCGGGGAGGGCACGACCATCACCTGCACCTTGCCTTCATGGCGCTGGGCCAGCTCGGCCACAGACTGGGTGTTGATGGGCAGTATCCGCGCTTGCGCCGGGCTGAAGATGCTGTTTTTGGCGATCTGGTAGTCGTCTTTGGCATACCACGCGCCGCCGTGCTCCAGCTTGCCCTGGGCCACTTCCAGCGCGCTCTGGGTGAGGATCCACCCGTCCCGGAAGATGAACTGCTCGCGGATATACTCGCCATAGTCCAGGGTCCACTCGTTGTTGACAAGGGACGTGAGGTTGAAGGTGGGCGCCTGCAGTAGCCGCCGGTTTTCCAGCTCGGAAAACTCCTGGCTGGGCTTTAAAAAGTCCACCAGGGTAAACAGGAACAGAAAGCCGAAAAACAAGAGGATGAGGGGGTAGCGCAAAAGCGTTTTCAGCCCGGTTTTCAGTTTTTGCATAAAGGATACCTTCTTTTCTGTGGCGGGTGTGAAGCACAAAATTTGGCTTGCGTCCGCAGCGGCTCACCTCATGAAGTGCACTGGGGCAAACAAATTTTCCCGCGCCCGGCGAGGGGAGCGGCGCAGCCGCGAACGGGAGCCGCAAGAGCAGGCGGAGCCTGCGAGGCGTGGGGTAGGTGCGTAAGCACGAGCGATGGCTTGCTGAAATTGTTAGCATAGTGCAGGGCGAAGGGTCGTTCTTTTGGCGAAACCCAAAAGAACCAAAAGGTTTCCGGAACCTTGCGATGGTTCCGGACCTCCGCACGCCAGATGTCGC
>JBFXKS010000062.1:0-8659 GCA_050173515.1 Oscillospiraceae bacterium
GCGCAGCAGGGCTATCAAGCCGAGACACACGTCATCTCGAACGGCGTGTCGGGGGTGTTTTGCCGCATCGAAACCGAAAAACCACCCGAGTGGCAGGATAAATTCGTGATATTGATGGTGGGGCGCCTTTCCCGCGAGAAACGGCAGGACCTGCTGATCGAGGCGGCACGCCGCAGCAAATACGCCCAGCGCATCCAGCTGGTGCTGGCCGGCAAGGGCCCCACCCGCGGGCACTATGCGCGGCTGGCGAAAAAACTGCCCCATGCGCCGGTGATGCGGCTGTACACCCAGCAGGAGCTGCTGGCCGTGATGAACCAGAGCGATCTATATGTCCATGCCTCCGACGCGGAGATAGAGGGCATCAGCGCCATGGAGGCCATGGCCTGTGGGCTGGTGCCGGTGATGTCGAACTCGCCGCTGGCCGCCACCCAGCAATACGCCCTCTGCGAAGAGAGCCTTTTTGCCGCCGGAGATGCCGATGACCTCGCGGCAAAGATAGATTACTGGATAGAGCACCCGAAGCAACGCGCGCACTATGCCACGCTGCACATGGCACAGCAGGAGCAAAACCGGGTGGAAAGCTGCGCGCAGCAGATGCTGGCGCTTTACCGGCAGGCCATCAAGGACGCCCGCCATGATTTTGCCGCCGCGCCGGCGCGGCGCAAAAAATGGCTGGCGCCGCACCCCGATACCCTCACGGCCCCGCTGGAAGCCGCCTGCCAAAGCGCCGGGGCCACCCGCGACGGCTTTGCCCGTGCCGTCAGCGTGATTTTGGAGCCGGTGAACCGCGGGCTTTTGGGCCTGCGCATTTTGGGCAGGCAGAACCTGGAGGTGCCGGCGGGCGCCGTGGTGGTGTGCAACCATGTGCACCATCTGGACTGCACCATGGTCAAGGCGGCCTTGCGCGGGCGCAAGCTGTGGATCGTCAGCCTGCAGGAGAACTTCGAGATGCCTGTCATTGGGCATCTCGTCAAAGCCTTGGGCGCCGTGCCGCTGGGCGCGGGTGTTCGCGCCCGGGCCCAGCTGACGGCCTTGCTGGTGGACCGCCTGGCCGCCGGCGACTGGGTGCTGGTGTTCCCGGAGGGCATGCTGCTGCCCTATGCGCGGCAGCTGCGCCCCTTGTGGGAGGGCGCCTTCGACCTTGCCGTGCGGGCCGGCTGCCCGGTGGTACCGGCGGTGTTGGCCGGGCGGCGGCGGGGCGGGCTGTACAGCTTCAAGCGCAAGCCAAGCCTCGATCTGCAATTTCTGCCGCCCGTTTGGCCAAATGCCGGCCTGCCGCCGCGCGGCGCGCGAAAGGAACTGTGCCAGGTGGTGGCCTTTGCCATGGCCCGGGCCCTGGAGGCGCCGGCTGTGCCGGCGCCCGAGTACCAGCGTGTCCCCGTAGCCGTGCCGGAAGAGGACCCCGGCATCATAAAGGAGTAAACATTGCCCAGCCAACAGCCGCCCGAACAGGCCTTCCAGCGCCTTCAGCCAGACGTCCAAATCGGCCTCACCTCGCAGCAGGTGCAGGCCCGCATGGATTGCGGCGCCCACAACGCACTGCAGCAGGGCGTCACCGCCAGCGTGGGCAAAATCATCCTGAAGAACGTCGTCACACCGTTCAACATCATCAACGCGCTGCTGGCGCTGGCCGTGATTTTGGTGGGCCATCCGCGCAACGCGCTGTTTTTCCTCATCGCCGTCTGCAACACCCTCATGGGCATTTTTCAGGAGCTGCGCGCCAAGCGCACACTGGACAAGCTGTCCATTCTGGCGCGCGGAAAGGTGGCGGTCATCCGGGACGGGCGATTGAGTGGCGTGCCACAGGAGGACGTGGTGCTCGACGACATCCTGCTGCTGGAGACAGGCCGGCAGATATGCGCCGATGCAGAGCTTGTTACCGGCGAAGGCCTGGAGGTGGACGAGAGCCTGCTCACCGGCGAGAGCAGCACCATCGTCAAGCAGAGCGGCCACTATTTGCTCTCTGGCAGTTACGTGGTGGCCGGCATGGGCTATGCGCGCGTTACCGGCGTGGGCAGCGACAGCTATGCCGGGCGCCTCACCGTGAACGCCAAACAGGAGAAAAAGCAGAATGCCCCCCTGATGCGCACGCTCAACACCATCATCAAGGTGCTGGCGCTGGCCATCATCCCGGTGGGGCTGCTGCTGTTTTTCAACCAATACACCGGCCCGGAAAACCTGCAGGCCTCCGTTTTGGGCGCCACCGCCGCCATGGTGGGCATGATCCCCGAGGGCCTCATTTTGCTCACCGGCATCACCCTCACCCTCAGCGCGGTGAAGCTGGCCCGCAAAAAGGCGCTGGTGCAGGCGCTGCCGTCCATCGAGACGCTGGCCCGCGTGGATGTGCTGTGCCTGGACAAGACGGGCACCATCACCGACGGGACGCTGCGGCTGGAAAAGATCTGCCCGCTGGAAGGGCATACCGAGCCGGAAATAACCCTGGCGCTGGCCGAGATGATGGCCGCCCTGCAGGACACCAACGCCACCGCCGTCACGCTGCGCGCGGCGTACCCGGCCGGTGGGCAATGGCAGGCCGGGCCCTGCATTCCCTTTGCCTCCCACCGCAAGTGGAGCGCCGCCTCTTTTCCGGGCCACGGCTGCTATGTGCTGGGCGCGCCCAATTTTGTTTTCGACAAGATGGATGCCGCCCTCACCGAACAGGTGAACGGCTACGCCGCGCAGGGGCTTCGGGTGCTGTGCCTGGCACATGCAACGGCCCAGCTGCCCCAGCAGGCGCTGCCGGCCGGGCTGGCCCCGGTGGCCCTCGTGGTGCTCGGCGACACCATCCGGCCCAACGCCGTTGAGACCTTCCAATATTTCGAGCAGGAGGGCATCACGCTGAAGGTCATCTCGGGCGACGACCCACTCACAGTGTCCATGATCGCCCAAAAGGCGGGCATTGCCAACGCCGACAAGTACATCGACCTGTCACAGGCGCCCGCAGGCGCCGACTACAGCTTTCTGGCGGCGCAGTACACGGTGTTTGGCCGCGTTTCACCGCAGCAAAAGCAGCAGCTGGTGCAGGCGCTGAAGCAGGCGAAACACACCGTGTGCATGACGGGCGACGGCGTGAACGATGTGCTGGCGCTGAAGGCCTCCGACTGCGGGGTGGCCATGCTGAGCGGCAGCGACGCCGCCCGCGGCGCGGCGGATTTTGTGCTCATGACCTCGGACTTCTCGGCCATGATCGACGTGTTCAAAGAGGGCCGCCGTGTCATCAACAATATCGAAAACGTGGCCAGCCTCTATCTGGTGAAAACCATATACTCCACCATTTTGTCTTTCCTCTATGTGTTCATCCCATACCCGTATCCCTTTGCGCCGCTGCAGCTCACGCCCATCAACACGCTCACAGTGGGCATCCCGTCCTTCCTGCTGGCGCTGCGGCCAAACTACGAAAAGCCCACCGGCCGTTTCCTGTACAATGTGCTAGAAAACGCCCTGCCCGCCGCCATCAGTGTCGTCTTCAACATCCTGGTCATCCAGCTGGCGGGGCACTGGTTTGGCCTTACGCAAACAGAGACCTCTACCATGAACGTGTTGCTGACGGGCGCGGTCTGCTTCCGGCTGTTGGTGCGCATCGCGAAGCCGGAAAAACGCTACGAGAAGCTTATTGGGCTGCTTTTGGGGCTGTGCTTCATCGCGGTGTTCATTCTGGCCGGAGACTTTTTCATGCTGGGCGGCCTGTTCACGCGCAACGTGTTCTTCTACCTGCCGCTGCTCTATTTTGGGCCATGGCTGTTCGACTATCTGGCAAACGCCTTTCGGAAGCTTGAGGACAAGTGGCTTGAAAAACGGGCGGGGCAAGCGCCCTAGAGGGGCATCGGTTTGGTTTTGCCCATGCCGCCTGAGATGCAGTTCAAGGACCCCGGCGATCCTTTTGGATCGCCGGGGTCCCTCTTTTTTGCAGCAGCGCCGTTTGTGAACAGAGTTTGGCTAAATTAGCACGTTTACATGTCACCTCAAATTCGCCAGAATTCGTGCCGATGGCGGACTATGATAAAGCTGTCTGCCGGTGAGGCCATTTGGAAACTGCCGCTGTGGCCTGCCCCGGAAGAAGGCCCTGCGGCAAACACCGCTTTGTTTCCCAACGGGCTTTGCCCGATAAACGATACAACGATTTGAAAGGTGGTAAACCCATGAACGAGATGAATATGAACACCCAGCAAAACGCGGCTGGAATGCCGAACGACATGAAGATTGACGACAAGGCCATCAAGAAGATGGCGGGAGAGGCCATCGGCCAGGTGGAAGGTGTGCTGGGGCTGGAAGGCGGCATCGTCGGGATGCTGAAAAGCGATGACGACGTGACCAAGGGCTTGGGAATCACATTGTCGGAGGACGGCAAAACGGCCTCGGTCAGCTGCAAGATCATCACCGAGTACGGCAAGAACATCCCCGAGATCGTGGGCAATGTGCAAGACAAGGTGCGCGAGAGCCTGCAGCGCATGGCCGGCCTTACCGTGGACAAAGTGGAGGTGGAGGTGACCGACACCATGACCCGTGAGGATTATCAGGCAAAAACCAGCAAAGGGCGCAGCCTCAGCTAGAAGGCATCGCCGTAAGGAGATGGCAACATGAAAGTGTTTGTCAGGATCGTAGGCTTCCTGCTGGTGCTGGCGCTTTTGGCGGGGCTGGTGGCCATGCTGTCCGTCTTCACGGACATCCCGTGGCTCAGCGCCTTCGTGCAGGGCCTTATCGTGCGCTGGCCGTGGTTGAACCTGGCCTTTTCCATCGTGCTGCTCTGCTGCATCACAGCCGGGGTATTGGCGCTTATCCTCATCGTGTCGGTGCCGTCCAAGCACAAGCTGTTTGTGGTGGGGCGCGACGCCGGGAAAATAGAGATCACCCGGCAGAGCATCGAGTCGGCCGCCGGCGCCAGCCTGGGCGGTATTCGCGAGGTGAAGCGCTATCACGTGCAGGCCAAAGGCGACATGCGCCCCGGCAAGCTGAAACTGGACGTGCAGGCAGAGCCCCGGGATGGCAGCGTGAACCTGGACGCGATGGGCCGCGCGGTGCAGCAAAAGCTGGCGGCAGACCTGGCCGACTGCCTCGCCATGGACCCCAGGCACATCAAGGTGAGGGTGCAGCCGGTCCATCCGTCGGCAGAAGCGCGCCGCCAGCACGCCAGGGTGCCGCGCGTTGTGTAGTGCGAGAAGACCGTTGCAGCAAGCGCGAAACATGGCTGTGCGGCTGTGACGGAGGAGGTGTATTGGATGTCTTTTCTCACGCGGTTTTTCCCCGAGGCCGCCAAGCCCTATGCCGGGCGCATCATCATGACGCTGTTCGGCCTCATCATTGCCATCCTGTTTCTCACCATCGGGTTTTGGCGCACGCTGCTCATCCTCATCCTGTCCGCCGCTGGGTACCTGCTGGGGAAATGGGAGGACGGTGCGCTGGACACCAGCCGCCTGCCCATTCCCGGCCGGTGGCGCTGACGCAAACTGAAAGGAGACCATCATGGACGAGAAAACCAAAATGACAGACCAAGGTATGAAAAAAGAGCTGAGCTATGACGACAAGGTCATCAAGAAAATCGCGGGCATCGCCACCGATGGGGTGCAGGGCGTTTTGACGGTCAGCGGCGGGCTCATCGGCAACATCACCGACCGCCTGCGCAGCGACGACAAAACCAAAGGGATAGACGCCAACGTGGGCAAAAAGCAGGTGGCGCTGGATTTGAACGTGGTGTGCGAGTATGGCCGCCACGTGCCCCAGCTGTTCGACGAAGTGGCCGAAAAAGTGGGCAGGGCCATCCGGGAGATGACCGGCCTTGAGCTGGTGGAACTGAACATGCATGTGGAAGACGTGCTGAATAAAGCCGACTTTGAAGACCTGCGACAGAAAACGCAGGGCGATGCCGACCGTGACGGCAAGCAGGATTACATCCCGCAAAACGCCCAGCCGGCGCAGACCACACGTGTGCAATAAAGGGAAAGAAAGCAGGTGTGAACAATGGGTATTTTGTCATGGATCATCGTGGGCGGTATTGCCGGATGGATCGCCGGGCTCATTATGAAGGGCTCCGGCTCGGGCATTTTCATGAACATCGTCATCGGCATCGTGGGTGCCTTTGTCGGCGGGCTCATCATGAACCTGCTGGGTGACGTGGGCGTCACCGGGTTCAATATCTGGAGCCTGCTGGTCGCCGTTCTGGGCTCCGTCGTTCTGCTGGGCATCGTGGGCTTGTTCCGCCGCGGCCGGGCGTAGGCCTCGCCAAAAAGCCACACACCGCCACAAGCACAAAAGACAAAAGCGCCCGCCTTGCAATGGGTTTTGCACGGCGGGCGCTTCCTGCGTTCCACGGTGGCGCGCCTGTCGTTTGACCAAGACGCTTGCCCGTACGCCAATTTTCCTGTCTTTGGGCGGAAAGGCCGCGGGCATGGTTAGTCTATCAGACACTTTACGCCTGGACGCAAAGAGCACTGTGGCCGGGATACATGCGGCCGGTTTCAAAACGGTTTTGCTCACCGGAGATGGGGCCAAGGCCGTAAACCACATGGCACAGATGGCGCAGATCGACGACGTGCGTGCGGGCTGCCTGCCGGAGGACAAGCTGACCATCATCAGGGCATATCAGGCGAATGGAGAAGCGGTGGGCATGGTGGGCGACGGCATCAATGACGCGCCGGCGCTGAAAGCCGCGCAGGTGGGCATCGCAATGGGCGGCATCGGCAGCGACATCGCCATAGACGCCGCAGATATCGTTTTGGTGGGCGACGACATCAAATCATTGCAGCACCTGCTGATGCTGGCAAAAAAGACGATGCGCACCATCCACATCAACCTTGCGGCCTCCATGGTGCTGAATTTTGCGGCCATCGCCCTTGCCATCCCGGGAATCCTCATCCCGGTTGTTGGCGCGTTGGTGCACAATGTGGGTTCGGTCGCGGTCATTGTCAATTCCTCGCTGCTGCTGAAGTGGAAGAAGAAAGGGGCGGGCCCCGCCGACGTGCCGCCCCTTGCCAGTGGCAGCGACGCAAACGCCGATGATGGAGATGTATTATCGGCGTAACAGCATGCATTTATATGCAGAACTCCTCATAATCATAAATGATTATGAGGAGTTCTTGGTGGACGATATCGGGATCGAACCGACGACCTCTGCGTTGCGAACGCAGCGCTCTCCCAGCTGAGCTAATCGCCCGTGTGGCGGCCACCCGCAATCACAAAGCGCCGGCACCGCATCTAATAATCTAAAGGATGTCGGGCAAAATGTCAAGCGGCATGGGCGTTTTTTAAAACGGGACGAAGCCGCAAAAGGGCCGCTGCTTGCGTTGCCAAAGGCACATCATTCTTGCGCCTTTGGTTTTTCTCCGTCATCCTCCGGCTGCAAGTACAGTGTTTGGCTGGGGAAGGCAAACGCGATGCCGTGCTTTTCGGCCATCTCCACCAGTGCGTAGTTTATCCGCTCGCGTATGCGCAAATGCCCGGCAAAGTCGGGCACCGAGGTGTAAAAGATCACCCGGATGTCCAGGCTGTAGGCGGCTAGGTCGGAAAACCGCACGATGCTGCCCGGCAGCACCTCCGGGTCGGTCTCCAGCATGGTCACCACCTCGGCGATATATGCCCGCATCAGGGCACTGGGCGTGCCGTACATCAGCTGCAGGCTGAAGTCGGCCCGGCGTTTTTCCATGCCGCCGCTCCAGTTGGTTATCGGCGCGGCCGCCAGCGTGGCGTTGGGCACATAGGTGAGCGAGCCGGGCGCCGTGCGCACCTTGGTGCTGCGCAGGTTGATGTCCTCCACCGTGCCCTCTACACCGCTGCACACGATCCAATCCCCGATGTCGAACGGTTTCTCGGTTATCAGCACCAGCCCGCCAAAAAAGTTGGCGGCAGAGTCCTTTGCGGCCAGCGCGATGGTGAGCCCGCCAAGGCCCAGCCCCGCCAGCAGCCCGTTGATGTCATAGCTCAGCTCGCTCAGCAGCATCACCGCGGCCACGGCCACCACCACCACGTTGAATATCGCCGACAAAAAGCGCGAGACGCTTTTGCTCAAATGCAAGTCCAGCTTGTGGCGCGCATTGCGCAGTATCAGCGACGAGATATCGCTGGAGGCCACCAGCCCCCAGGTGGCTGCCAAAATAGTCGCGATGCGCATGGCCTGCAGCAACACCGGGGACAGCCCGGCCAAAAAAGAAGCCAGCCGCTCGGGCAGGGGATGCTGGCCCAGCCACCCCGCCAGGGCGGAAAGCGCCACCAGGATGCCCAGCACCTTCAAATACAGGCCCAGCGGCCTGCGGAAGCCCTGCAGCAGCAACGTGGCCACCGGGTGCTTTTCCTGGTCTATCTTCTCGAGGATGAACGCAAAGATCTTCTGCTTCACCAGCCACGCCAGCACATAAAACCCGGCGCAGATCAGCAGCGCAAACACGACGGCCAAAAGGATCTCTTCGTTGTCCACCCAAAACGTGCGTATCGCTTCCATCATGTGCGGCCATGCCTCCGTGTGTGTTCCATTTTCTAAGGCGTCTCCATGCGCACCACCGTGATGGCGCTGGTGTCGGTGCCCACCAAAACGCCGGTGTAGGTCACCACTATTTTTGCCCCGGGCCCGGTGTCGGTCAGTGTGGTCACGTCGGCGCCCTCATGGTCGAAGCCCACCAGCCGGCCGTCCTCCAGCTCCACAGAATACTAGCCCAAGCCCACGTCGGCAATC
>JBFXKS010000063.1:0-8610 GCA_050173515.1 Oscillospiraceae bacterium
GTCGTCTTACGGGCTGTTGGTTTCTTACGGCGTGTTCGGGTCGTCTTACGGGCTGTTGGTATCGTACGGCGTGTTCGGGTCGTCATACGGGCTGTTGGTATCGTACGGTGTGTTCGGGTCGTCATACAGGCTGTCGTTATAGCCACTGGCGCGTCGCGCCAGCTCTGCAATGCGCAGGGTCTCCAGCTCTTCCCAGGTCAGCGCCTGGTTGCTGCTCAGCACGTCCTGTGTATACAGGTAGCGTCCGGCCGTCATTTTGCGGGCATGGGCCTCTTCCAGCACGTCGTCGTCGATGTCGAAAGCTTTGTTCAGCAGTGTGGCATCGGGGTTCAGCAGGGCCAGCTGGGCAGCCAGCGCCTTGTTCACGCGGTCCAGCGTTTTCTTGGACAGCAGGCTGTTGTCGGAACTGAGCAGGATGTGGGTGTCCGCTTCGGTGAGATGGCCGTTCATGGCGATGCGGTACAACAGGGCTTCGGCCACTTCTTCCACGTCGTTGCCGGTGTAGTCGATGGTGCCGATGGCCTCTTCCGCCTGCGGGTTCAGGGCGGCCACACTCAGCACGGTACCCTCGCCGTCGAAAGACATCTCGATGCCGGGGTTCACATCCATAGACAGGTAGCCGGTGGCGGCCGCGGTGGTGCTGCAGCCGGCCAGCAGGGTGGTGAACAGAGCAACGACGATGATGCCGATTCCTATATTACGCTTTTTCATGAGTCTCTCCCTTTCGGTTTTGAGGGGTTGGTGTGGGGCCTGTGTTTGGCCCTTTCACTGGGATAACTCTGGGCGGATACGTTTTATCGCAGCAGTTCAAAAATATTTTTTTGCAGGTCAGTCGTCATCGTCATCGTCATTATCTTCTTCATAGGGGCTGTCGTCTGCCGTGTCGTCGTAGGGGCTGTCGTTGTGTGGGCTGTCATTGGCCGGTGGGGCAGGGGCGGGCGCGGGGGCAGGCGCAGGTGTCTCGTAGGGGCTGTCGTCTGCCGTGTCGTCATAGGGGCTGTTGTCGTAGGGGCTGTTGCCCGCCGGCGGCGTGGGCTGTGCAGACGGCGTGGGCGGCGGCGCGGCCGACGACGCAGGCGCCGCGGTGCTGCTGGGGGCCGGCGGGCGCGAACTACTGCTGGCCGGCGCAGACGCGGGCTGGGACGGCGCCGTGCTGGGATAGTACTGGTCTCTCAGGCCACCCAGGTCGTATTCATAGGCCAGCGCCACCAGGTCCTCTATGGGCATGGCAACCAGCTGGGCCTCGGTGTAGGGCGCGCCCTTTTCCAGCAGGGCGTCCACAATATACATTTTGCCCGGGGATATGCCGTACTCGGCCGCCCTTTTCTGCAGGGCGTTGTTGTGGTTGTAGGTCTGTGTGATCACGGTGGGAGAGGCGGGGCTGCCCATCAGGGTGTTGCCAATGGTTTGGGAGACCTGCTCGCGCAGCGCGGTGGCCCGCGCTTCGTTACGGCCCGAAACAGAGACCAGAACGGTGGGCTCGCCCGTGTCCATGAAGCCATGGCTGGGCAAGTCGGAGAACAGGGTGAAAATGGCATCCTCAATGTCCCAGCCCTTGTAGTTTCGGCCCTCCAGCACCTGTTTGGCCTCTTCGTTCATGGGTGTAATGGCCAAAACCTGGCTGCGGCGGTTCACCGTGATGTCGTAGCTGGGGTTCACGTCGATGTCCACCAGGGCGTCCACCATGGCAAACTGCCAGTACCAGCTGCCGCCAAAAACCGCGGCGGCAAGGCACACGGCGCAGGCGGCCATGGCCACCAGGCGGCGCACGGGGCGGCGGGCCCGGCCCTCTTCCTGCCGGGTGATGTAATCAGGTTTTTCCATGGGGCTCACGCTGGCGCTTTTGATGGCCTCAAAGTCGGCGCGGGGCAGTGCATCCACCGTGCGGCGCAGCGAGCTCAGAATTCTCTGATTCATCTTGTCACCCCCTTCTCCGTAAGATGGACTCGTAATTTTTTCAGTGCCCGGTGATACCGGGAGAGGGCCGTGGAGAGCGGTACACCCAGGCCCCTGGCGATCTCGTGGTGCTTCATGCCGCTGATGGCGTACAGCATGACGATCTGCCGCTCATCGTCGGCCAAAACGGTCAGCGCCGACTCCAGCACCAGCCGGTCGGTCGTATCGGCAATGTAGGAAAAATCGAGCCGGTTGTCGTAGTCGGCCCAGTCGGCGTGGCCGCGAACGCTGTTTTGCCGCAGCAGGTTCATGCAAAGGTTGCGCGCAATGGTGAAGATCCAGGCCATCGGCTTGCCCATGGGCCTGTAGAGGTGGGCGGCGGCCCGTATTTTGATGAAGGTGTCCTGCACGATGTCCACCGTGTCCTCCGGACGTTTTACCAGCGAGAGGGCGTAGGCGTAAACAGCGCGTTCGGTTTGCACATACAGCGCCTCCAGCGCCTGCATGTCGCCCTCGCCGATCTTCTCGATCAGGCCTTCGTCAACCTTTATCTGCCGCGGCCTGTGTGCCGGCGCCGCATCGCCCAGCACAAAGAAAAATAACACAGGCGTTCCCCTTTCCGCCGTGAAGCTCGGCATAAACGGTATCTGCTTATAACTATATACATTTATCATACCATAAAACCCTGCCCAATGAACATAGGAGTGCCTGCGGATACGCATTCTTTCATAGGGTTAACAAACGGCGCACGGGTTTTATCGCAGGCGGCGGAACATGTTTTGCTTTTTTTGCGCCACACCCGGGTGCCCCTGTGCGCCGGCGCCCCGTGAGCGGCCACACAGGGGAAAAAGCATTTTTACCATGGCTCGGCCTTTAAGGGCTTTCACGGCATGAAAAAGGCCTTCTGATTGCCAGAAGGCCTTGCAGCTGTGTGCAGTGTGTGAGGACGTGCCATGACTGGACAAAAAGGCCGCCCCGGACTTCAGACGCCCAATCAATTATTTACGGCGCGTCCACCAGCTGCCAATGGATGGCGGTGGTGTAGTCCACACCGCTGTATATCTCCCCAGGGGAAAGGCTGAGAAGGATGCCCTCGCCATCATCCCATTGCGCCGTATATTCGCCCGGTGCGCCGCTATTTTGCCGGTATACCGTCATGGGCACTTCATTCAGGGCAAGGGGGATGCCGTTTGGTCCCTGGAACACCACGGCGTCGGTCAACCGGCTGGGGCCGCCATTTACCTCTGCCGTAAGCGGCTGCATAACGCTGGCGTCAATGCGCCATGGACAGGCGGAAAGCCTGCTGTCGGACACGGTCAGGGCAAAGGTGGCGTCCTGCCGCTGCAAAAGGGTTTGGTTGCCGGGCACCGGCACGCGGCCAAAATGCAGCTGCTGCGGCACCGAGAGAAAGGAGAGCCTGCCGGTTCCCCCGTTCTGCACAACAGCGCTTTGCCGCATGGCAAGGCCGCCTGCGCTGGCCGTTACAGTGGCGGCGCTGCCCACCTTCAGCGCCCCTGCCTCCACCGGCAATGTATACGCTCCGGCAGCATCAGCGGTCCCGCCTATTGTCCCACCCATGTCGTTTGACAGGGTATAGGCGGCCAGCAGTGCCGCACCGGGCGAGGTGCTGCCGGTGAGGGCGGGGCTTTGGCTGGTGGGTATATCGAAGCCCAGCGTCATGGAGCCGAAGACGACGAGCTGGCTTCCTTCCAAATTGAAGTTTTTGGCGTCCAACGTGGAGATCACCGGGTCATCCGCTGTGAGGTTGGAAAAAAGGCTTTGGTTTGTTTCGGTGTTGTAGGTGGCGGTCAGCGTCAAAAGCCCGGTGCCGGTTTTGTTCCAAATATGGGTGGGCAGCGGGTCGGTGCCGCCGGCAAGCGGCCAACCTGTGGACTGCCACAGGTTTAGAGCCGACGTGGTGATGGACAGCGTGCCCTCGCCGGTAAAGCGCAGGGGCACCCCGGCCGAACTGTACAGGAACACCCGCTGGGGCTGGTTGAACACCGCCTGCGCGCCGGGGCCCGTGAGATGCAGGGCAATGCCCGCCGTGCCGGTGCGCACAATGGCGGCGCTGCTTCCCGGCTCCATCTGAAACAAGCCTGCCACCCGCAGGGCGGCGTATTTTTCGGCGGTGGCAAGGTTGATGGCAAGGTTTGCGCCCTCGGCCAGCAGGAAATTGGCCACGTGCTGGCCGGTATAGGTAAAGCCGAAGCGGCTGGACGTAAGGCTGAAGCTGGCCCCCTGGCCGATGGTGATGTTGGGCGGCGTACCGTCGTAAAACAAAAAGTAAAAATCGGTGTTGACGTTGACCTGGGCGCCTTCCAGCACCGTAAAATCGGAAGCGCCGCCCACCAGCCACAAGATGGCTTCCCCCGTGTTGGCGGCGGCGATGTTGACTGCGCCGCCAAACTGGGCGTGTTTTGCCTCGGCAAGCTCGCCGCTCTGGCCGGCGGTGGGCTGCAGGGTATAGGTGCTGCCTGCAGCGCGCACGGTGCCGCCCCGGTTGTAAAAAGCTTTGGGCCCGGTGTAGCCTACGTTTTCGTGCACCAGGGTAACGCCCTTGACAGAATCCGGCACCATCACCACGCCATAATGGTTGTTGCCCACAACGTCTATGTTGCGCAGCGTGATGGATTGTACCGACGCAGTGGTGGCCCGGATGACAGTGTCTGCATCGCTTGAAGTATACTGGGTGAAGGTATGGCGTCCACCGTCCGGCGGGCTGCCGTCGATCACCACATTGGCCTTGCCGGCATGAATGGCAATGCCGCCCCCGTCCCCGACGATATTATCGCCCAGATAGACGGTGGTGTAGCCGTTGTCCTCCTCCAGGGCCTTTTTCAAATCACCATAGCTGTCCACCACCACGGCGCTCGGGCTGATCTCAAGGCCAAAAGATTCTGCCGCTTTTGCGGGGTCTTCCTCAAGGGCATCTTCTTTTCCAAGGCTTTCTTCCACGATTTCCTCATCGGGCGCGTCTTCTTTGGAGGGTCCACTTTCGAGGGCCTCGATCTCGGGGTCCTCGCTCTCGGTAGTCTCGCTCTCGGGGTCCTCGCCCTCCGGTGTGTCTTCTTCGAAAGGTTCATTTCCGGGCCCCGCGCCCTGCGCATCGGAAGCATCGGGGGCGTCCTCTATGGGGGGCTCTTCTGCGATAGAGGGGTCCTCCTCGGCGGGCGGCGCTTCCGGTGCCTGCGGGGCGGATGCCTGCGCAGAGGCAGAGGCATCCGCTTCAGGCGCAGCGCTGTCCGCCTTTGGCAAAGGCGGGCTGTCCTCAGGTTGGCTGCTCGGCTGGGAGGAGGAATCGGCTTCGGCCGCCGTTTTTGGCAGGCTCTGGGCATAAATGGGCAGCCCCATGGCCAGCATCAGGGCAAAAACGGTTATGGCAACAATCAGGCTTCGAATCGGTTTTTTACTGCGCATGGGGCTCCTTTCCACGTTTTCGTTTGGTCGCCTTAATCCAGAGGATCTTTCGCACGGTATTTGTTTTGCAGGCGCAGCCGTTCTTGCCGCTGCCGCATCAGGCGGTTCAGTTCCTTGGTTTCTTCGCGGCGGCGCAGCAGGCGCATGATGATGATGAACAGGCCCAAGATGATGACGCCGGCAATCACCAAAAGGATGATCATGAACAGGATGGTGTTTGGCGCCTTAGCGCTTACCTTGTCAAGGGCGGTGTTGGCGGCTTCAGCCTCCACGCTGCCTATGGTGAATTTCTGGCTAAAGGTATGGGTCTGGCCCTCATGGGTCAAGGTGATCTCGCTATCGTAGTTGCCGGCGGCCAGCTGGCCGCTGCCACCTGAGGCTCCCCCGTTTGCAGCACCAGCCCCTGAAGCAGGGGTGACGCCCAGCGGCATCACGGAGTTGGGGGCCATATCAATGCCCTGACGGGTAAACGCGCCAGTCACGTTGCCGCTTTCGTCCCGCACCAGAATGTGCAGGTCAATATCTTTGGCGATGGCAGCCGCCCGGTTGCGGATAGAATGCACCATGGCGGGCTGGTAGTTCAGCGTTTC
This sequence comes from Oscillospiraceae bacterium, assembly GCA_050173515.1. GTDB lineage: Bacteria > Bacillota > Clostridia > Oscillospirales > Ruminococcaceae > JAAYCI01. Next base: position 5,907 of record JBFXKS010000063.1, read on the forward strand.
CGCCTCGATACTCACCAGCTCAAACTCGGGCAATACAATGGTGTCGTTCTCGCTCAGTTTCACACCCAGCACATAGCTGTACACGTTTTGTAAAGTCATGCCTTGGCCGGGCCCGGCGCCCTCGGGCTGGCGTGTGAACACAAGGCTCCCCAGCACCGTGCCGTCATAGGCTTCCGCCGGCATGTCAATAGCTACGCGAGCCATGGCGGTGCTTTGCGGCGGAATGCTCAGGCTCTGATTTTCTAGCGTTGCCATGTCGGAGAAAGGGTACTTTAAGGTTTCATCCCGAATGTCCGGGGTTTTATAGTCGATGATGCCGTTGCGGTTGGTGGAGGCGCTGATGGCCGCCACGATTACCGTGATGGCCGCATCGCCCTCGTTCACCACCTCCACCTCCAGCGTGTGAGACTGCCCCGGCCGCATGCGCAGGTCAAAGTAGGTGAGGGTATCGTCCAGCTGGTATTCAGGTAGAACAGCGCGCACATAAAAGCCGATGCCGTCCTGCCCGCCGGTGGTGGCCGCCTGTGCCCGCAAGCCTGGGATAAAGTCTATCAGCATCAGGCAAACCAGGGCTGCAACCAGTAGCAGGATGTTGCTGATTCTTTTACACTTTTTATTTTGTGTCATGGGTGTCTCCTTGCAGTGCGGCGCCGTCAGGGTGTACTATGCAGGCTCCAGTTCAGCGAGGCCACACTTTTGCCCTCCTGTGCGGTGCCGGGTTTAACGGTCAATGTGGTGGCGGCGGCGTGCCATTCCAAATCCCACACGCCCATGCCGGTGTCCTTGGGCGCGCGCCACACGGCAGTCTCCACGCCATCAGATCCCAAAACGATTTCTGACACTTGCGTGGGGGGCGCGCCCAAGTTGTTGTTCACAGCCTTAACGGTGGGCGCGGTGGTAGTGATGGAGGCCCCCTGCAGGGTCTCGACGCCCTCTGAGCCATCCAGCGTAAACTGGGACAGGGAAACCCGCAGCTCCCAGCCCGCGCCGCTGCCGCGTAAATCGCTGACGCGCACATTGTCGCCAACGCTCTGGGCGGTATAGGTCTCCTCTTCGTCGGAGATCGGGTGGTCGTCGCCAAAAAACAGGGTAGGGGCGGTCACCAGTTTTAGTTCGCCCGCTTCAAAGCTGACGCTGGCCTCGGTGTCTGCGGTGGTATCCCCCTCGCCCGCTTCGCCCTCCGCAGCGTGTGCGGGCATGGCAAACAGAGACAGGGCTGTTAGAAAGGCCAGTGCAAGCGACAAAAAAAGCTTTCTGGCGATGTTTTTAGGCTTAGTCATAAGTGCTCCTTTCAGCTTGCTCGACGGTTATATACAAAACGGGTATAGTTTGGTACTGTAACCAGTATACCAAGCGGAAAATCGCGCACAACCCCCTTTTTGGAAACAAAAAACCGACGCATATGCGCCGGTTCATGTGATGTGTGAGCTGTTGTCAGATGATTTTGCTTGCCATGGCAATGCGTACCGCATCTGCGCTGTTGATGGCCCCCAGTTTGGCAAAAACCTGCTTGGTCATGCTTTTCACCGTATTCAGGCTCAGTTGCATGCCCTCGCTGATCTCCTCCCGTGTCAGGCCCTGGCTCAGGCCCGCCAGCAGTTCCACCTCCCGGTGGCTCAAACCAAAATCGGGGTGTTCGTCTTGCCGGCTTTGGCGGTAACGCCCGGCAAGATACGCATGGCGCTTGGCAAAGGTGGAAGCTTTGGCGTGCACGTCGTCCAGCCAGGCAGGCGGGATGCCCGCTAGGCCACTGGTGCGGGCCCGTTCCAAAAGAGAGCGCGTGCGGTTGCCGTACTCGATGAAAGGCATGACGAGGTTGTTGCCCTTTGCCAGGTTGTAGGCGGCTTTCAGGGCGACGGCTGCGGCCCCGTGCTGCCCCAGGTAGTTGTGGGCGACGGCCCGGCCCAGCTGCCCATATAGCTGGGCAATGACGGCGCTTTTGCTGGCGGACAACACATCGAACTGTTCCAGCAGGGCCAGGGCCTCGTGGTATTGCCCGTCGGCAACAAGGCAGCGCATGCGCACCAAAATGGCCCGCTCGATGCTGATGGGGGCGTAGCCGTGCTGCACCGCATTGCGTACCCAGTTTGCCACCCGGGCGGTTTCACCCAGTTCAGAGTAAAACCATCCGAAAATGATGTCCCAAATGCCAAGCCCGGCCGCCGCGTCGTCCTTTTGGTAGCGGTGCACATGCTCCAGCGTGTCCTGGATGTTTTGATACTCGCCCAGCACGGTGTAGATGCGCAGCAACATGAACAGCGCGTTGCCCACAATGTCGTACTGGGCCATGGCCTGGGCGGCATACAGCGCCTGATAGGCGGGCTCTGTGGCGCTTTTGGCCTCGCCGTTCAAAAAAAGCGCCTCGCTTTCACACAGCTTGTCCAGCCCCTGGCCCGCGCCGTGCAGCACCCGCACGATATAGGGCGCGCCTCTTGCGGCGCTGGCCACGCTTTTTTTCAGCTCGCCGGCTTTGGCGCTGTGCAGGTGCAGGCCGGGGCCAAGGTCTACCAGCAGCAGCTGGTTGCCCCAGCGGCCGCTGCCCTGGGGCAGCAGCGCTGCCGCTTTTTTGAACCAGGCGTCATAGCCGTTTTGTTCCATGCCCAGGGTGATGATGCCGCGGGCGGTATAGCATTCCCCCAAAAGCGCAGAGCCCGGCTGACGCTGCTCCAGTTCTTCCTGCACCCTGTCCAGCGCGGCAACGGAT
>JBFXKS010000064.1:0-8600 GCA_050173515.1 Oscillospiraceae bacterium
CCAGATGCCCGGTTCCCTTCAAATGGTCTTGGATGACCCCGCTGGACTTGAACACCGAGAGCCCTTCGAACGGGCCGGCCTCTGCCGTCAAGATGCCATCGTCGTCCACCGGCACGATGATGGGCAGCTCCGGGTAAAACCGGCTGCACACCTCGTAGTCCTCGATGCCGTGGCCCGGCGCCGTGTGCACACAGCCCGTGCCGCTCTCCAGCGTCACATGGTCGCCCACGATCACCAGCGAGCGGCGGTTGAGATAGCAGTGCTCTGCCTCGATACGCTCCAGCTCTTTCCCGGTGAACTCGGCCACCACCTTGTACTGGGTGATGCCACAGGCCTCCATGGCGGATTCCAGCAGCTCCTTGGCCACGATATAGTATCGCTCGCCCACCTGCGCGGCCACATATTCGTAGCGCGGGCCCAGGCAGATGGCCACGTTGCCCGGCAGTGTCCAGGTGGTGGTGGTCCAAATCACGAACCAGGTTTTGTCCACCGGCAGGCCGGCTTTTTCCAGCGCGCCGTTGTCCTTTGCCGCCTTGAAGGCCACATAGATGGAGTCCACCGCCTCCTCTTCATACTCTATCTCCGCCTCGGCCAGGGCCGTGCGGTCCACCGGGCACCAGTACACCGGTTTCAGGCCTTTATAGATATACCCCTTCTTGGCCATCTCGCCAAAAACGCCGATCTGCGTGGCCTCAAAGTCGGGCGTCAGCGTGAGATAGGGCTCGTCGAAATCGCCCAGCACGCCCAGCCGCTCGAACTGCTCGCGCTGCACGCCCACATAGTGCATGGCGAAATCCCGACACAACTCGCGCAGCTCGTAATCGCTGATGCCATAGCGGTTTTCGGCGTCATGGCCCTGCCCGTCGTGATAGCAGCCGTCCTCGTGCTTGTGGGTGGCCTGCTCCTTCACCTTTTCCAGCGCACGGCGCTCGATGGGCAGGCCGTGGGTGTCCCATCCGGGCACAAAAGGCGCCTTGAAGCCGGCCATGTTTTTGTACCGGACGATGATGTCTTTCAACACCTTGTTCATGGCGGTGCCCATATGGATATCCGCGTTGGCATAGGGCGGGCCGTCGTGCAGCAGATAGATCGGCTTGCCCTCGTTGGCAGACACCATTTTTTCATATAAGGCATCGGCCTGCCAGGCCTTCAGCATCTCAGGCTCTTTGGTGGGCAGGCCGGCGCGCATGCTGAACGCCGTTTTTGGCAAGTTCAGCGTATCGTCGTATTTGTTGGGCACCTTTTCATCTCTCCTTGTGGGTGTGGCTCTATTCGTCCAGCAGCTGCCCGCTGAACAGCGGGGCGGGCTTTTCGTCTGCATCAGCCTCGTCTGGCGCAGCGTCTTCCTCATCGGCCGCCTCGGGCATGTCCTCATCTTCCTGCGGCACGGTCTCCGGGATGATGACCGGCTCCGTCTCGGTGACGAACTCCACCACCTCTTCGGTGCCGTCCTCCACTTCACGCTCTTCGGGGCGGGTCTCCTCCAGCACATCCTCGGCGTGGGCCACTGGCGGGTCCAGCGCGCTCAACGACTCGATGTGCTGCTTGTACAGGTTCAATATGTCGGCTTTGAAGCGGGACACCTCGGCCACCAGCCGCTCCAGCGTCTGATGCTCGCGGTCTATCTCTACCTCGGCCTTTTGGCGCAGCAGCTCCGCCTGGCCGGTGGCCTCGCGCAGCATCTGGTCGGCCTTCTGCTTGGCCTCGTGCACCACCGTTTCGCCCATGCGCTGGGCGTTGATGAGCGCGGTCTTCAAAATATCTTCCTGCCCGCGGTATTCCTCCGCCTTTTCGGCCAGGATGTACATCTTGCTCTCGGTGTCCTCTTTGGCGGCCACCGCGGCGTCTTTTTCGGCTATGGCGGCATTGCGCTCGGCCACCAGGCCGTCTATCGTGTCGGCCACCTTCATCAGAAAGTCGTCCACATCTTCAGGGCGATACCCCTTCTTGGCCGGCTCGAACGTGACAGTCCTTATATCCTGTGAAGTCATTGTCCCTTGTCCTCCTTTTATTCAATGCGCTTTAAGCATAAAAGTTCATGTAGGCAAGTGCCACATCCTCAAAAATGCAGAGCTGCCGCTCTGCGCCTTGATAGCATTTTCCGCTTTTGCTAGAAAAAGACGCCGCTGCTCTCCAGTTCGTCCAAAATATCGCCCACGATGTCCACGTTGTAGGGCGTGATGATGAACGTATTGTTGGCAACGCGCTTGATCTGACCGTTGTTGGCATAGGCCACGCCGCTCAAAAAGTCCACCAGGCGGCGGGACACTTCCTTGTTTGTGGATTCCAGGTTCAAAACAACCGTCCGGCGCATATTCAAATGGTCGGCCACGGCGGAGGCATCGTCGAAGCGCTCGGGCTTCACCAGCACCACCTGCAGCTGGGTGGTGGCGTTGATGTTCACCACTTTGTTGCGCTTCTCCGGGATATAGTCGTCGTCCGGCATGGTCTGGTAATCGGCGCCACGGGCCCCGATGAAGTCCATTTCCTCGCCCTCGAAATCGTCTTCGTCGTCCACGCCCATGATGTCACGTATCTTACCAAAAAGTCCCATTGTCAATCTCCTCTGCAGCGTTTATCTGGCAGCGGCCACCCTTTGGCCCGGGCAGCGCTACCGCGGGCCAAAAAGCTCTGTGCCCACACGAATCATGGTGGCGCCCTCCAAAATGGCATATTCGTAATCGGAGGACATACCCATCGACAGTATACTAACAGTATCATTATCCATTTTTTTGCTCTTTATGTCAATAAACAGATGGTACATTTGTTCAAAATACCGCCGCACACCTTCGCCCTCACCAAAAGGCGGGATGGCCATCAGCCCGCGCATCCGCAGCGCAGGCATCGCCCCTATCTCCTCGGCCAAGGCCATCGCCTCTGTGCGGGAAGCGCCACTTTTGCTCGCCTCTTCGCCTATATTCACCTCTATCAGCACGTCCAGAGGCGCCTGTGCGTTTTCAAAAGCCGCCTGCAGGGCCTGCGCGGTCTTCGCGCTGTCCACACTTTGCACCATGTGCACATGGCCGGGCAGATATTTGGCCTTGTTGCGCTGTAAGTGGCCAATGAGGTGGGTGCGGTGCGGCAGGTGCGCGATGAGCGGCTCTTTGGCCAGCAGCTCCTGCACACGGTTTTCGCCAATTTCCGACACCCCTGCCTTTATCAGCGCGCACACCGCCTCGGCGCTCTGGGTCTTGGTCACCCCCACCAGCGTGATCTCCTCCGGCGGCCGGCCGGCACTCTGGGCCGCGGCGGCCATCTTCTCGCGCACGCGGGCCACTCTATCTGCTATCGTCTCAAAGGATTTTTCTGTCATACAGCTCCATGCCTCCGGTGTCCACCACCACGTCGTCGTACATCTCCACCTCGTTCACACCTTTTTCCGGCACGGCCGGCACCAGCATGTGGAAGTCGTCCTCCACCAGGATGTCCACCCTGCGGAAGTACACCATGTTGCCAAACCGCACATACACGCCCTTATGGGTGGTGGTGCTGCCGTCCTCGTTCTCAAAGTCCACCAGGCGCAGCGCGTTCTTGCTTATTTTCAGGCCTTTTTCTATGCCGAACACGATCTGTGCGTTCTCCACCCGCAGCTGCATCACCTCGGGCTGCATGTATTCGCAGTAAAGCTCCACCGAGGCAAGGCCCCGCTCTTCGTCCACCACCACGTTTTTCACCATCACCGGCAGCATCATGTCGCCCACGTCCGGGAAGGTGATCTGCAGGCTCTTGTCCCCCACCACAAATTTCTCCGCCTCTTTGGCCGACACCACCGTAAAGAAATGCCACTTGTAGTCGGTGACGATATGCCCCACCACCTTTTGGCTGTGGTAGCTGGGCGGCAGTTCTATCAGCTGCTTCAGCAGGCTGGGCGACAGCGGCGCCACCTCTTCGTAGCTGGGCATCTGGCGGTCTTGCCGGGCAGCCGGTGTGAAATAGCCGCTCTCGGGCGCCGCCACCGAGCCCGTGGCCACCGCCTGGCGCGCATAGCCGGTGCGCCGGGCTGAAAGCTCGGCCAGCCGCCCGGCGATATCGGTGGCCTGCCCGGTGGACACCTGCCACCGGTTGCCCGCCAGCAGCATCTCATTGCGGGCGGTCCTCAGCGCGTCATATGCCTGCCTTTCCATGCCGTCCAGCAGCCCGTAGATGCCCTGCTGCATCTGCCCCATCAGCACGTCCAAATCGCCGCTTTCGGCCGCCGTTTGCTGGGCCTGCTGCAGCAGGGCGATCTCCTCGTCTATCTCATCCACCAGCGCCATGGCCTGCGCCGCCGCCTCATCCGCAAAAACCTGGGCCACCTCGGCCCCGGCCGCCACACGCTGCCCTGCCGGCACCGTGTAGTACAGCGTGCCGCCGCTGCCCATCACCGCCCGGCTGCTGAGCACCACCTGCCCCTGCACGGAAAGCGCGTCGGTCATGCTGTCTGTCAGCGCCACCTCGGTGCGCACACGCGGGGCCAACAGCGATGCCACCTCTATCGCAAAGTACACCACCGGCACCAGCAGCAAAAGCCACAGCATCCAGCGGTAGCGCTTCCAGCGAAAGCGCCTTTTCTTCGCAGGCCTGCCCATCGCATCCCCCGCGTCGTCGTGCAGCAGCGGCTCTATGGGCTCAAAGGCCTGGGTGTTGGCTTTTTTGCGCTTTGGCAAACGAAATGCGCCTCCTTTACCGTCTCAAGCGGGCCTTGCCCGCCGCTAAGCTTTTAAAAATGCAGCGGCCCGTTGCCCCGCCTGTTCGCGCAGCGCCGGGCTTGTGGCGTCCAGCCAGTGCATGTCGTCCATCCGGCGAAACCAGGTCAGCTGGCGCTTGGCATAGTTGCGGGTGGCCTGCTTCAGCTTTTGTACACACGCCTCCAGCGGCGCTTCGCTTTCAAAATACGGGAAAAACTCCTTGTAGCCGATGGCCTGCACCGCTGTTTTATAGCGGTCTCGGTTTTCGAACACGCCGCGCGCCTCCTGCAAAAGCCCCTCTTCCATCATGGCGTCCACCCGGGCCTCTATGGCAGCATACAGGCCGGCGCGGTCGGCATGGTTCAGCCCCAGGCACAGCGCGCTGTATGGCGGCCCGCCCGCTGTGGACTGCGCCTCCCGCGCCTCGGCGGTCATTCGCGTTTGCAGTGCCTGCTCCAGCGCCCGCAGAATACGTTTTTTGTCCTGCAGGTGCAGCTTTTCGGCCCTGCCCGGGTCGCAGGCGGCCAGGCGGGCCAGCATGGCCTGCCCGCCCTGCTGCCGCCAGTCCGCCTCCAGCTGCGCACGCAGCGCGGTGTCGGTCTCCTGCTCAAAGCGCACGCCCTGCAGCAAGCTGCTGAGGTAAAGCCCCGTGCCGCCGCATACAATGGGCACGGCGCCGCGGGCATGTATCTCCCCGATGCAGCCGTGCGCCATCTTTAGCCAGGCGGCCACCGAGAACGGCGCATCGGGCGGCAAAAAGCCCATCAGGTGCAGCGGGACGCCACATGCCTCCTCCTGTGTGATGGCCGCCGTGCCGATGCGCAGGCCCCGGTAGATCTGCATCGAGTCGGCGCCCACCACCTCGCCGCCAAAGCGCTGGGCCAAAAAAAGCGCCAGCGCCGACTTTCCGGTGGCGGTGGGCCCGGCCACCACGACGATCTTACCCAAGGCGTCCAAACTGCTTTTCCAGCTCCTTGCGCGTTATTTCCAGCACCACCGGGCGCCCGTGTGGGCAAAAGGGCGGCACCTGGCCGGCCATGATGGCCTGCGCCAGCGCCAGCAGCTGGGCGTCTGGCGTTTTGTCGCCGGCCTTCACCGCGGCGCGGCACGCCATCGAGTGCAGCACCCACTCCCGCTTTTCGCTGCTGCCGTCGTTTGCGTTCAGCGCAAGGCGCTGTGCCAGCTCCAGCAGCAGGTCCTCCACGTCGTCCGGCTCTATGTCTGCCGGCACGCTGCGCACCAGCACCGTGCCGCCGCCAAAGTCCTCCACCGCCATGCCAAGGCGCGCCAATTGCTCCCCGCTTTGCAGCAGGGCGTTCTTCTCCTCTGCGCCCAGGTTCACGCTCAGCGGCGCCAGCAGCTGCTGGGCCGCCGCGGGGCCGCTTTGCGCAGCCAGCTTTTCGTACAGCATGCGCTCGTGGGCGGCGTGCTTGTCTATCAGGCACAGCTTGTCGCCCACCTCCACTACCAGGTAGGTTTTGAACACCTCACCCACCGGCCGCAGCGGCGCCGCTGTTTCTTCGCCCAGCCCGGCAAAGCTGGTCTGCTGGGGGTCTGCGGCCGCTGTGGCCGCAGGCCCCGGCTGCGGGATGGCCGCGTCCACATCCGGCTGTGGGCTGCGCCGCGTCTCATAGGGGACCACCCCCACGCGGTCCTCAAGGCCGCCCGGCATGCCCGCCACCTCGCGCACCATGCGGTTGTAGGCGGCCATGGTGCCCGTGGCCGGCCGCGCGGGCCAGGCGGGGCTTGCCTTCGCGGGCGTCTCCGCCGGCGGTTTTTGCTCTGGCGGGGCCGCCGCCGTGTTCTGCTCGCCTGCCTCTTTGCGAAGCACCAGCGGTGTGTGGTTGCCCTCGTCGGCCAGCAGCGTGGCCTTCACCGCCCGGTAGGTGATGTCGAACACATCGCTCTCGCGCGCAAAGCGTACCTCGGTTTTGGCCGGGTGCACGTTCACGTCCACCAGCGCCGGCGGCATCTCCAAAAACAGGATGCCCCCCGGGAACTTGCCGTGCAGGGCCGTGCCGCGGTAGGCCTGCTCCAGCGCCGCCATCATGGTGCGGTTCTTCACAAAGCGGCCGTTGATGAAAAAGAACTGCATCGAGCGGCTGGCCCGGCACAGCCGCGGCGGCGTGATGAGCCCGCTGATGCGCCCTGCGCCGCCGGCGCCCTCCACGGAAATCAAGTCTCGCGCAAAGCCCGCGCCCAGCGCCGCCCAGGCGGCGCTTTTCACGTCTCCGCTGCCCGGCGTGGCGAACACCTGCTTGCCCTCGCGCGTGTAGTGGAAGGCCACCTGTGGGTGAGACAGCGCCAGGCGCACCATGGTCTCGGTGACATAGTTGGCCTCGCTGCTGTCCTTTTTCAAGAATTTCATGCGGGCGGGCGTGTTGTAGAACAGATCCCGCACCGTGATGCTGGTGCCCTGCGGGCGGGCGGCGGCCTCTATTTTCCCGTTTGGGCCGCCCTGCGCGCGAAACAGGCTGGCAAAGTCGTCTGCGGCGTGCTTTGTCAGCAGCTCCACCTTGGCCACGCTGGCAACAGACGCCAGCGCCTCGCCCCGAAAGCCCAGCGTGGCGATGGCCTCCAAGTCCTGCTGGGTGCGCACCTTGCTGGTGGCATGGCGCACAAAGGCCAGCGGGATGTCCTCGGCGGCAATGCCGCTGCCGTTGTCGGCCACGCGCATCAGCGCGATGCCGCCCCGCTCTATCTCCACGCTCACCGTAGTAGCACCGGCGTCGATGGCGTTCTCCACCAGTTCCTTTATCACCGAGGCGGGGCGCTCCACCACCTCGCCCGCCGCTATCAGTTCCGCCACATGGGCGTCCAGCAAATGGATGGCCACACGCGCCCTCCTTCCTCAGCCGCCGCGCAAAAGGCAATCAGCCTTTGTCCTCGTCGGCCAGGTTTTTCTTCAGCTCATACACTACGTTCAGCGCCTCCAGCGGCGTTAAGGTCTCCGGGTCCAGCCGCCGCAGCGTCTCCAGCACCTCGCTGGGTGCCTGCACCGCGGCAAAGGCCTCCATGTCCTCAAAGTCCAGCTGCGTTACGCGGCTGGTGGCCGAGGCCGTCTTCTCCAGCACGCGCAGCACCTGCTTGGCGCGCTCGGTCACCACGTCGGGCAGGCCGGCCAGCTTGGCCACCTGGATGCCATAGCTGTCGTCGGCGGGCCCGCGCACGATGCGCCGCAAAAAGGTGATGTCGTCCCCGCGCTTTTTCACGGCCACATTATAGTTCTTCACGCCGTCCAGCGAGTTTTCAAGGTCGGTCAGCTCGTGGTAGTGGGTGGCGAACATCGTTTTGCAGCCCGGGCCAAGGTCTCTGTCGGAGATAAACTCCACCACCGCCTGGGCAATGCCCATGCCGTCGAAGGTGGAGGTGCCCCGCCCGATCTCGTCCAATATCACCAGGCTCTTCCGGGTGGCATCCTGCAATATCTCGGCCACCTCGGTCATCTCCACCATGAAGGTGGACTGCCCTGACGAGAGGTCGTCCGACGCGCCCACCCGGGTGAACACCGCGTCGCACACGCCCACCCGGCAGGCCGCCGCCGGCACAAAACTGCCCATCTGCGCCATGATGGCGATGAGGGCCGTTTGCCGCATATAGGTGGACTTGCCCGCCATGTTTGGCCCGGTGATGATCTGCATGCGGTTTTCGTCGCAGTCCAGCCGGGTATCGTTGGGCACAAAAGGTACGCCCAGCTGCATCCGCTCGATGACCGGATGGCGGCCTTCCTTTATCTCGATCACCTCGCCCGCGTCCACCACCGGGCGCGCATAGCCGTTGGCCACGGCCACCTGCGCCAAGCTGCACAGCACGTCCAGCTGCGCCAGGCTGGCCGCCGTGGCCTGGATGCGGACCAGCTGGGCGCTCACCGACACAAGCAGCCGCTCGAACAATTCGCGCTCCAGCACCAGCAGCTTTTCGCCCGCGCCCAGT
>JBFXKS010000065.1:0-8570 GCA_050173515.1 Oscillospiraceae bacterium
TTTCTTCTGTGATTGAGCAAACCCTCCTACATATTCTACAGTAAAGCGAGGGAAAATGCAATTGGCCCCGATGGGCGCAAAAAAAGAACCGTCCTTGCCCTAAACCAAAGGCGGCTCTTGGAAGTGGTATCGTTTTGGCAAGGCTACGTGGCGGCCTCCAGCGCCTGCAGCACCTCGCGGGTGTCCACATCCGCCAGGGCCAGTGCATGGCGCGCCGGCACATACACCACGTTCTGCGCATGGCGCTGCAGCACGGTGCGGGCGCGCTGGCCCGGCTGCAGGCCCATCAGCTCTTCGCGAAAGCGGGCCGAGAAAAGCGTGGGGCTGCCCGGCACATCGTCACAGGTGGGCACCACGATCCGTCCCGCTTTGCGCCGGGCCACGATGTCCTTCACGGTGCCCGCGTCCAGCAGGGGCTGGTCACAGGTGAAAAACATATAGTGCCGCGCGGTGGATACCGTCACCCCGATGCGCACGCTCTCGCGAGAGCCGAGGTCGGGCCGGGCGTTGTGCAGCGGGGTCACGGGGTAGGGGTGGCCAAGGGCGGCCACCTGTGCGTCGGCAGAGATGAAATAGATGTGGTCGAACAGCTCGGCGGTGCACACACGGTCCAGCGTGTGCAGGGCCAGCGGCTGCCCGCGGAAGGGATAGAGCAGCTTGTTTTCGGCCCCAAAGCGCGCCGAAAACCCCGAGGCCATCAAGATGGCGTCCACACCTGTGCGCATCGCCGCAGCTCCTCTCCCGGTTCTACCTCTATTCTATCGGGGAAGCCGGGGGGTGTCAATGCGGGCGCTATGCCGCCGGGGTGATGACGACGGCGTTGGCGCCCAGGCCGAGGTAGCTCTCGAAGGCGGCGGCGCTGTCCACGCTGGCCGGGCCCACCAGCGGGTCCAGCAGGTGATAAAGGCCGTTGCCATGGCCGGTGAGCAGCACACAGTGCAGGTTGGAAAAGGGGCGATATTCCTCGCCGTTGGGCAGCTGCCAGCGAAAGCGCGGGGCGTAGGCCGCGTTTCCGCCGTCCAGTGTCATCCAGAAGATCACCGGCTGCCCGGCGTTTAGGTAGCCTTCGAGCGTGGCCTGGTCTGCGCCGGAGACATCCTGCGCCACAAGGTGGCTCTGCTGTGCTTGCAGGTAGCGGTTGGCGCCTTCGGCCACCGGGGCGGCCAGGCAGTAAAAGCCAAAGCTGCTGCCCGGGTCGCCCGCGTAGGCGGCATGGGGGTCGGGCCCAAAGCTGCCGGCTTCGCCAATGGCGAAATCCTCACGCGGGATATAGTTGTAGGCGATATCCATCTTGTCGGCCGCAAAGCCCCAGTGGTTCAGCGCCATGGCAAGGCTGGTGGCCTCGCAGCCGTTGGGCAGCTCGGGGTTTTGCAAGATGCAAAGGGCGCTAGTGGCGCCATCGGCCGGCGCTTCGCTGCTGGCCTCGGGCAGCCGCAGGGCCTGCGCGTTGGCGGCCGGCTGTGCCTTGGTGAATGGCGGCGGGTCTTTGGCGGCATTTGCCACAGTGTCGGCGCCCCACAGCGCAAAAAACACAAACGCGCCAAACCCAAGGCAGAGCAGAAGCGGAAACAGGATGTTCGCGGCCAGATGCCGCCGCCGTCCATGGCGTGTTGCGTTTTCGGCCGGGCACAGCTGTTCTGTTTTTTGCACGGGCATGGCGTGCACCTCCCGGTGGTTGATACCGGAAGTATCGCACAGCCATGCATCCGAAACGTCGCCGGCTTGCATCCAAGTTGTATCGGGGGGGTGGGTTTGCACACATAATAAAGCCGCCATTAGGGCACTCTGCATAAAACAGGCTGGCCGAAAAAGCGGCACTTTTGGCCGGGCGCAGCGTCAAAACGTCTTGCCAACCACCAAGGGTGCCTTCACCGTTTTTCCTTACGCCCTGCTCAAAACTGCCGGTTTTGCGGTTCACAGAAGTTTTGCGATAGAACAGATGAAACAGCCCCGGTACTCCCTCAAGGAGTACCGGGGCTACTTGAACGCACGTCTTCTCAACTGGTTATGGCAAAACCCAGCTTGTTTTATGCAGCGCGCCCTTTGGGGCGGCGGAGCAACACGTGGCAAGCTGTGGGGCTAGGCAAGCTTTTTGTGGCGCAGCTGGCCTTCGTTTTTCACACACAGCACCTCGGCCAGCACGGCCACCGCAATCTCGCCCGGGGTGTGGTTGGCAATGTCCAGCCCGATGGGCGCGTGCACCCGCGCAAGGGCGCCTTCCGCCACGCCCTCTTTGCGCAAAACGCCAAACAGCGAGTCCACCTTTGGCCCGGAGCCGATCATGCCGATGTAGGGCGCGCCTTTGCCGATGCAGTAACGCAGGGCCTCAAGGTCGGTTTTGTGCCCGCGGGTGCAGATGACCACGCTGGTGTTTTGCCCAATGGCGATTTTCTCCTCGTATTCCGCCGGGGTGGCCAGCACAAAGCGCGCGTGCGGGAAGGCGCCTTCAAACTCGGGGCGGTCCTCCACCACCGTCACGGCAAAGCCCGCCACCTCGCCCATTTTGGACAATGGCTGTGACACGTGCCCGCCGCCAAAGATGAGCAACTGGGGCCCGGCCTGCAGCAGGACGCCATAGCCGGACACCATGCCGCCACACGCCGAGCCACTCTCGCAGTGGGCGGTGTTGAAGGTGAACACGGCTTCATTGTCGCGCATGGCCTGCTGGGCCCGCCGGATGACCTCGTATTCAGACACGCCGCCGCCGATGGTCCCCTCGGTCTGACCGTCCTGCAAAACGGCCATGATGAGCCCGGGCCGCGCCGGCGAAGTGCCACGCGCCTCGGTGAGGGTCACCAGCACCACCGGCTGGCCTTTTTCGGCATGGCGGGCGGCAAACAGCAGGGTGTCGGGGGTCATGGCATGCTCCTTTTTCTTTTTTGGGCCAGGTGCAGGTAGGCTTCCAGCGCGCCGCCGCCGATACAGCGGGCCTTGTCGGAGATGGTGTGCACGTCCACGTCGGTGCGCGGGTCGATGTCGCCTATTTTGGTGCCCTTGGCCACCTGCGTGCCGCCGCGCAGCATGCCGCGGATAAGCCCGCTGAACCGGGTGCAAACGGGTGTGGCGTCCACCGTCAGCACCGCCTCGCCCGCCTGTGCCACGTCCCCGATGGATTTGATGGGGTGCACGGCGCCGGCGTGCGGCGCGTGGAATACGCGCAGGTCGCTCTGGCCGCCTATCTCGCCGGGCGTGCCGGTATTGGGCAGGGCGCCGCCCTTAAAGATGAGGCGGCCGAGGTCGTGCCCGCGGAAGGTCTCGATGACGACGTCCACGTCGCGGCCGGCCTCAAAGCCGGGTCCCAGGCCGATGGTGATGGGGGCCATGCCACGGTGGGTGCCCAGGTTGTGCTTGGCGATGATGGCGTCCACCACAGCGTCGGGCCGGAAAGCGGGGATGCAGCGGCCCTCAGGGTCCACCAAAACGGGCACCTGCCCCTGCTGCCAGCAGCCTTCGGCCTCGTCTGGCGTCTTGATGCGCACGGCGTTGAGGTCCTCCACGCGCGCCGTGCCGTCGTACACCGCCTCGCACAGGGCCACCGTGCGCCGCACGGCCAGCGGGTTCGGGGCCTCCAAAACCAGCACATCGGCCCCGGCGCGCACAAATTTTTGCACCACGCCTGTGGCGAGGTCGCCCCCGCCGCGTATGATGATGCGGCCGCAACTGAACATGGAGACCCCCTTTCGGCTATGGCGCGGTGCGCCAGGCGTTTTGATGGATGCTGCCGTAGATGATCTCATCGGCCGCGCTCGGCCAGCGCCGCCGGAAAATGGAGGCCAGCCGCAGCGCATCCTCACACGGCTGCCCCGGGCTGTCCACCTTGTTGATGAGCAA
This sequence comes from Oscillospiraceae bacterium, assembly GCA_050173515.1. Taxonomy (GTDB): domain Bacteria; phylum Bacillota; class Clostridia; order Oscillospirales; family Ruminococcaceae; genus JAAYCI01. The sequence goes on from JBFXKS010000065.1 coordinate 3,832, forward strand.
TATTTTTTCGCCCACCGCTTTTTCGAACATGCCGCCGGGCGCGCCGGCCATGTCGGCCAAAGCGGCCAGGGTGATGGCCTCGCCTGGTTGCAGGCCGGTGAGCGCCGAAAACTCGGGCAGGCGCAGCACCGTGTTTTCGTCGGCAGGCAGGCCCAGCGCCGCCGTGGTGATGACCCCGATGGTGCGCGTGGTGAAGCTGGGAACCACCGGCTCACCCTCGCGCCAGCCCTTGCAGGGCAGCATGCGTGAACCGTCCGCCTCCATCAGCACCAGGTCGTAGCCCTCTGCCAGCCGGGGCAAAAGTTCTGGCGGCGGGCTGCCCAGCTTGCCGGTGGCAGCGTCGGTGACCGCCAGGCACTGCACGCCGGGCTGCGGGCGGTGGGCAAGGCAGGCGTCCAGTGTGGTGCAGATGATGGCCTCGTCTGCGCGCATGGGCAAAATGCGGGCGGTGGGCAAAATGAGCACCTTGAGGTGGCGGTTTTCCCGCGCCAGCAGGCCGACGAGGGATGTTTTGCCGCCGCAGCCAACAATGGCCAGCGCCTCGCCCCGGCGCAGGCCCAAAAGCGCGCTGAGGCCCGGCTTCACAGCCATGGGGCACGGCGCGGTGCAAAGGGAACGGTGGTGTAAAACCCGGCGGGATGTCTCATGGTTCACCTCGAATGCAATCAAAACAGACAAGAGTCATTATAGCCCAGGGCCCTATATAACGCAATAGAGAACGATGTGGGAAAAATAGGGCGAAGCGCGGCGCGAAAGCGAAACCCCGCGGGCAAAGCCCTGCCCGCGGGGTTTCGTGGATACGCAGGTTATAGAAAAAAGGCAGCGGCCGAAAAACGCCAGGCTAGAGCTCGGCGCCGTAGAACTGGTAGCGCTGCAGGTCGGGCTGGTCGGGTGCCGTGACGATGGTGTCCATGCGCGGGGTGCGGCACAGCTCCATCAGGGCGGCGCCGGCGTGGAAAGTGAAGACGAGTTCATCGACGAAGGGCAGCTCGAGGTTTACCAGGCGCACGTGGTACCGCCCGTTTTGCCAGCCGCCACTGCACGCCACCTTGGCGCTGAAGGTGGAGAGCAGCGGGTAATAGCGGTCTGGCGCGGGAAAGCTGTCGCTGAAAAGCCACTGCCCGTTTTTGCCTGTTTCGGCCGTGCCGGAAAGTTTGTTGCAGTGCAGGGTAAGGGTGTCCGCCTCGTCACCTGCGCCAAAGTGCAGGGAGAAGCCGGTGATGCCGATGCGGCTGCGGGTCACCTTGTACTGCCGGCCGGAATAGTGCGCGGCGTCTGGACAGCTGCCCTCGCCCGGGCACGGCGCAATGTGCATGGCGGCAAGGCGTGCATCCAGCGCGCGCCACAGGCCGGGGTCGTCGGGGGTGTGGTCGTCGTGGATGGCGGGCACCAGCGTGTCGAACACAAGGGTGTGCATGTCGCGGTTGAACGAGTGGCCAGCCGTGACGGCGATGACAGAGTGGAGCTTTGGCAGCACCACACACAGCTGGCTGTTGATGCCGTCGGCGCGGAAGGTGCCCTCATTGTCGCACAGCCAGAACTGGTAGCCATAGCCCATTTTGTAGTAGGGCGAAGCACTGGGCGCCTTGGAGGTGTCGGCCTGCAGCTGTGTGGAAGCGGCGACCCAATCGGGCGAGAGAAGCTGGGTGTCCTGCCAGGTGCCCTTTTGCAGCATGAACTGCCCCATTTTGGCGAGGTCTTCAATGCACAGAGAGAGCCCCAGTGCGCCGGCATAGCTGCCGTCGGCCAGGGTCTCCCAGCGGCATTGCTCGATGCCCAGCGGCTGGAAAAAGCGGGCGGCCAGATAGTCCTTCAGCGGCAGGCCGCTGCGCTTTTGGATAATGGCCGAGAGCATGTTGCTGGCGTTGTTGTTGTAGTTGAAAAAGGTGCCAGGCGGCAGGGCCACATAGCTTTGCATAAAGGTGGCCACCCACTTTTTGTTGTTGGAAAGGGTGGTGGGCCCCAGCGCCTTGTGGCCGGTGCTGTGGCACAGCAGGTGCCGCACCTGCATTTTGGCCATGTTCTCGCACGGCGCCGCCGGCAGGTGCTCGGGGAAGATGTCGACAAGGTTCTCGTCGATGGAGAGCAGGCCCTCCTGCACGGCAAAGCCCACGGCGATGCCAGTGAAGCTTTTGGTGATGGAAAACAGCGGGTGCAGGTGCTGCGGGCCGTAAGGGTGGCAAAAGCCCTCGGCGAAAACATGGCCGTGGCGCAGCGCCATGAAAGCGTGGCCACCCAAAGCTTCGAACTGTTCGGCAAAGGCCATCAGGCCCTCCGGGTCGACTCCCAGATCGCCCGGGAAGGCGCGGGGCAGGGTATTGGGCCGCACGAACCCCTCTACTTGAAACACGCAAAGCACCTCTCTCTGGGCTGGATAGTGGCTGGAAACACTAAAGATTGGACTATTATAGCGCATTTTCGCATGGGCGGAAAGGGGCGGAAGACAAAAAACGGCCCGGCGGAGAAATGCCTCTAAAATAAAAAATGGCCGCGATGGCCATTTTACACAGCAGATATTCTGTTGCACATCGCCGGCAGCCGCTCAGGCGCAGGTGGGGATGATGAGCTGGAACAGCAGGTCCATGCCGATGAAATAGTCGGGGGTGCTGATGGCGTGGTTGGTGTAAAAACGGACGGCGGCGCTGTAGCAATAGCTGGAGTGCAGCAGCGCAAAATGGTGTGGGTCGATGGGCTCGATGCGGCCCAGCGCCTGCATTTTTTCAAGCAGTGGGATGTCGTAGATGAAGGGCATGTCGATGAAGTTTTTGCATACAAGGGCATCGGCACGCGGGTCGTTGTGCACCATGGAAGTGGTGACCAGCATGGCGCGCGCCATGGTCTCCAAAATTTCGTCTGGATACACCATGTTTGTTTTACGCATCACCTCGCGTGGGTTTTCAAATTCGGCAAGGTGCAACAGCTCGTCCAAATCGGGGCTGTTGCGCATCATGTTGTCGTCGAAATACTGGTAGATGGCCAGCAGGATGGACTCCTTGGAGGGGTAGTGGTTGTAGATGGAGGATGCCTTGATGCCGACGGCGGCCGCAATTTGCTTCATGGAGACATGGTGGTAGTTGTTTCTGGCAAAAAGGTCTGCTGCAGCAATGAAGATGGCCTGTTTTGTGCCGACGGGTTCACCCGTGGATACCGATACCTCCTGAAATGAGAAATGTGGGAATATGACAGAAACAAGAATAATCAATTATAACATAGATGCGCCATGAAAGCAAACCTGGCACAGGGTTTTACTACGGCTGTGGGGCGGGGGTGAGCGAGCGGGCGTGGCCCCGGGTGCGCGCACGCCCGGCACGGGCTTTGTTCGCCTGCATGCGCTTGTCGGCCAGGTCGATGAGCACGGTGCACAGCTGCGGTGTGTCGGCGGCGGAGACCTCGCTTTTTTCGGCGAGGCCGAAGCTGAAGGAAAAGCCCTCGCCCGCAGGCGGGAAGCTGCTGGTGCGCAGGTGGTTCAGCGCCTGGCCCAGGCGGCGGGCCGCCACCGCTTTGCTGCAGCGGGGAAACAAAACGATGAACTCATCGCCGCCCACACGCCCCAGGATATCCTCGGAGCGGATATGGTTGCGGAGCGTTTGGACCACGGTGAGCAGGAGATTGTCGCCAAAGGTGTGGCCATAGGTGTCGTTGGCATATTTCAGGCGGTCGACGTCGATGAAGGCGAGGGAAAGCGGTTTGCCATAGACCTCGGCGTCGAACATCTGCTGTTCCAGCTGGGCCATGAACCCGCCGCGGTTGGGCACTTGTGTGAGATAATCGGTTTCAGAAAGGCGGCGAAAGTGCTGAAGAGCCTTTTGGTGCTCGTTGATGTTGATCTGGTATTCCAGGTGGGCGGTGGCGCCGCCCGGCCAGGGAATGAGGCATTCGAAGACGATGGTGTGCTGGCCGCGGTGCGGGTCATAGCATTCAGAGGAGGACGGCCCCTCGCAGGGCGCCTGTTCCAAAGCGGCTTTGCGGCAGAACGGGCAGCGCTGGGAAAGCCCGTATACGGCCTGGTGGCACTTGGCGCGGGAAGAAAAATTTGGCTGCGCCAGGGTGGGCCTGAGTGCATCGCTGACCCAGAGCAACGCGTCGGTTTCGACGTCACACACAAAGGCATTCAGCCGCATATGGTTGAGGATGTCGACCATGACCGTGATCCTTTCCTGGTGGGCCTGGCGGCCGGGAAGAAGGAACGCCGATGAGCGGAAACAAAGGCATGAAAAGCTAATGAACATTAGTTATCTGTGATTATAATATCATGTGCGCCGCCGAATGGTCAATAATTTCGAAAACATGCAAAGAAAAAACAATGATGAATCGAAAGATGTAAAACGGACAAAAGGATGGACTGTGAAGAGTCGCAAGTCATGAAGAAAACACGGAAGGCAGCAAGTTTTGACCATGGCTTTTTGCCGCCAGCGTTATGGGCAGCGCCGGTGGGCGGGGCAAGGCACCGGAACATTTCGCAAACACTTTGCTTGCGAAATGTTTGCCAATGAATCACTTGAAACTATTGTAATTCAAAAGCGGTTGTGGTAACATACTAAAAGTGTTTTAGCATTGTATTATTAACGGACGAAAACAAGGCTGAGACGATGAAAAATGCCGCCGTATGGGAAATCTTTTTGTAATGGACGGTGCGAACGGGATTTGCAGATGAAGCAAGACCGTGTGCGCCGGGGTGTGCGGCAGGCACGCAGGCAGCAGGTGCTTTTAAGCTGATGTTTTGCGGTGGCTGTCCAACA
>JBFXKS010000066.1:0-8540 GCA_050173515.1 Oscillospiraceae bacterium
GCCACCTTCGACATCAACGCGCTGCGGTGGAACAAGGTGATCATCTGCACCGACGCCGACGTGGACGGTTTCCAGATACGCACGCTGATCTTGACCATGATCTACCGGCTGATGCCCACCTTGATCAAAGAGGGGTATATCTACATTGCCGAGACGCCGCTGTATGAGATAAACACCAAAGACAAGACCTATTTTGCCTACAGCGAGCCGGAGAAGGGCGAGATACTGGCCAAGGTGGGCAAGGACACCAAGGTGGGGCTGCAGCGCTCGAAAGGGCTGGGCGAAAACGACCCGGAGATGATGTGGCTGACCACGATGAACCCCGAGACGCGCCGGCTGGTGAAGGTGACACCCGAGGAGACCCAGCGCACGGCGGACGTGTTCGATCTGCTGCTGGGCGACAACCTGCCCGGGCGCAAGGAACACATCGCCAACCACGGCTACGAGTACCTGGACGAGCTGGACGTGAGCTGACGGCGCGGGGCCGACTGAAAAAATATGCTGTTGCTTTGCAATAAAATGTGACGGAGAGTGCCCAGTGGCAAAAAAGAAGGCGGAAAAAAAGACGGCCCGGCTGCGCCCGCAGCTGGGCGACCATGTGGAGATACCCGGTGCGGGCGTGGTGGTGGAGACCGGCATCACCCAGACGCTGGAAGAGAACTATATGCCCTACGCCATGAGCGTGATCGTGTCGCGCGCGCTGCCGGAGATAGACGGCTTCAAGCCCGCCCACCGCAAGCTGTTGTACACCATGTACGACATGGGGCTGCTGAAAGGCAACCGCACGAAGTCGGCCAACATCGTGGGCGCCACCATGCACCTGAACCCGCATGGCGACGCCGCGATATACGACACCATGGTGCGTATGGCGCGCGGCAACGAGAGCCTGCTGGTGCCCTATGTGGATTCGAAGGGGAACTTTGGCAAGGCCTACAGCCGCGACATGGCCAGCGCGGCCGCGCGCTACACCGAGGCCAAGCTGGACCCGGTGTGCGAGGAACTCTTCCGCGATATCGACAAAGAGACGGTCGATTTCGTGCCGAACTACGACGCGACGACCACAGAGCCCACCCTGCTGCCGGTGAGTTTCCCGGCCATTTTGGCCAACAACACGCTGGGCATCGCGGTGGGCATGGCCTCGAACATCTGCTCGTTCAACCTGGCCGAGCTGTGCGACACCACCATAGAGCTGATGCGGGACAATGCGCATGACATCAAGGCAACGCTGCTGGCGCCCGATTTCAGCGGCGGCGGCATCATTTTGTACAACGACAAAGAGCTTGAGAGCATTTACGAGACCGGCCGCGGCAGTGTGCGCGTGCGTGCGCGCTGGCAGTACGAGAAGGACGGCCACCGCATCGAGATCACAGAGATACCACCCACCACCACGGTGGAGGCGATCATGGACAAGATCGCCGACCTGGTGAAGGACGGCCGGGTGAAAGAGATCAACGACATGCGCGACGAGACCGACCTGAACGGCCTGCGCCTGACGATAGACTTAAAGCGCGGGCAGGACGCCGAGCGCCTGATGGCAAAGCTGTTCCGATTGACGCCGCTGGAGGACAATTTCTCCGCCAACTTCAACGTGCTGGTGGGCGGCATGCCGCGCGTGATGGGCGTGCGGGAGATTTTGGAGGAATGGGTGGCCTTCCGGGTGGAGTGTGTGCGCCGCCGCGTGGGCTTTGAGCTGGAGGGCAAGAAAAAGCGCCTGCACCTGATGCTGGGGCTGGCGGCCATTTTGCTGGATATCGACAAGGCGGTGAAGATCGTGCGGGGAACCGAGGCGGAGGCCGAGGTGATCCCGAATTTGATGATCGGCTTCGGCATAGACAAGATACAGGCGGAATACGTGGCAGAGATACGCCTGCGCAATATGAACCGAGAGTACATTTTGCGGCGCACCGAAGAGGTGGAGGGCCTGAAAAAGGACATCGCAGAGCTTGAGGTGACGCTGAAAAGCGCGGCCAAGGTGCGGCGCATCATTGTGGACGAGCTGGCGCAGGTGAAGAAAAAATATGGAAAGCCGCGCAAGAGCGAGATATTGTATGAGGTGGAGATCGATGACGCGCCACTGGAACTGGACAGCCTGCCCGACTACGCGGTGACGGTGTTCTTCACGCGGGACGGCTATTTCAAAAAGATAACCCCGGCTAGCCTGCGCATGAGCGGCGAGCAGAAGCTGAAAGAGGGCGACGCCGTGGCCCAGCGGCAAGAGAGCCACAACACGGCCGAGGCGCTGTTCTTTACCAACCGGCAGCAGGTGTATAAGTGCCGCGTGGGCGACTTTGAGGACGGAAAGGCCAGCGTGATGGGCGAATACCTGCCGGTGCGCCTGGGCATGGACGAGGACGAGGTGCCCGTGTGCATGGTGCTGACCGATGATTATAAAGGTTTCATGCTGTTTTTGTTCGCCGGCGGGAAGGCCGCCAAGGTGCCGCTGGCCAGCTACGCCACCAAGCAAAACCGCAAAAAGCTGATCAACGCGTACAGCGACAAGGCGCCACTGGTGTGGGTGCGGCATTTCGACGAGGAGTGCGAGATCGCCATCCGCAGCAATGTGGGGCGTATGCTGCTGGTGAATACAGCGCAGATTGCGCAAAAAACGACGAAGAATACCGCCGGTGTGAATGTGATAACGCTGAAAAAAGGGCAGAGCATCCAAACCGTGACGGTGGCGGCGGAACTGGAACTGAAAGACCCGCACCGCTACCGGGTGCGCAGCCTGCCGGCCATGGGCGCCTTGCTGCGCGCAGAAGATGTGGCCGAGCAGACGGCGCTGCAGTGAGTGCAGTGCCGTGTGCTGTGCGGCCCTTGTTGATTTTTTGGGATGGCTATGATACAATCTTGTGTGTAAACTTGGAGGTGCATTATGACGATTTGGGAAATCGTGTCGGGCGTGTTGATGATCCTGTCCAGTATCATCATCGTGATCGTGGTGTTGTCGCAGGAATCGAAAGGGCAGGGCCTGTCGGGCGTTATCACCGGCACAGAGATGATGTCCAACGAGACGCGCTCGCGCTCGAAAGAGGCACGGCTGAACCGCGCGACCCGCATTGCCGCCATCGTCTTTTTCGTGTTGACCATTTTGGTGAATGTGTTCAGTGTATTGGCAAACTAGTTTTTTGGCTGCCCGAAGTGAAACGCGGGCCTTGGTTGCCGCCGGGGGTGTTGCAGATGTTGCATTTCCGGTGGCTTTTGTTGTATACACAGCAGAAAGGAAGACGGCATGTCGCTGAAATCAGACCTTTTTAAGGAGCTGAAAAAGGGCCCCAAAACGGCCAAACGCCTGCGCACGAAGCTGGACGTGAGCCCCAAAAAGCTGGCCAAGCTGCTGGACAGGCTGGTGGCCGAGAAGAAGCTGGCCTTCCGGGAGGGGCAGTATGCCCTGCCGCAGGCGGGCCAGCTTTCGGTCGCGGTGGAGGGCAAGCTGGTGAAGCTGGCCGGGCGCTTTGGCTTTGTGGCGCCCACCGACGGCACCGACGACATCTTCATTCCCGGGCACGGGCTGAACGGCGCCATGTATGGGGACGTGGTGAAGGTCGTTCTGTTCGACCAGCCGCGCGTGCCGGGCAGCCGCGAGGGCGAGATCGTGGAGATCGTGGCCCCGCAAAACACAGTGGCCGGCACCGTGCGCGAAGAGGGCGGCCGGCTGGTGCTGGTGCCGGACAATGCGCCCGATGTGCCGCTCGCCATTCGGCGCGGGGCCGACAGCGGCGTGAAACCGGGCGAGAAAGCGGCCGGCCAGATTTTGGAGCGCGGTGAAGACTATGCCGAGCACCAGGTGGGCATCGTGCAGCGCTTTGGCCTGGCAGATTCTGCGCGGCAGTGCGCCAAGGCCATCTTGTACACCGCCGGTATCACAAAGGCGTTTTCGGAAAAGGTGAAAAACGAGGCGAAAGTTGCCGCAAGCGCAAAAATACTGAAAGAGGAACTAAAGCGGCGCGAGGATCTGCGCGAAGAGGTGATCTTCACCATCGATTCGGACGCCACCAAGGATATTGACGACGCCGTGAGCGCAAGCCGCACAAAAAGCGGGTACCGCCTGGGTGTGCACATTGCAGACGTGAGCTATTATGTGAAAGGCAAAACGGTGCTGGACGAGGAGGCCTTTGCGCGGGGCACCTCGGTGTACTATGCGGACAGTGTGGTGGCGATGCTGCCACGCTCGCTGTCCAACGGGGCCTGCAGCCTGAACCCACAGGAGGACCGGCTGGCCTTCAGCTGCCTGATGGAGCTGGACGGCGACGCCCGCCTGGTGGACTACCGGTTCACAAAATCGCTGATCTGCAGCCGGGTGAAAGGCGTGTACAGCGAGATCAACACGATTTTTGCCGGGCAAGAGAGCGGCGAAGTGCGCGAGAAGTACGCCGAGGTGCGCGAGAGCCTGGACGTGATGGCCGAGATATACCATAAGCTGGCCAAGCTGCGCAAAGCGCGCGGCAGCCTGGAGATAGAGAGCGACGAGCCCAAGCTGGTATTGAACCGCGACGGTGTGTGCGTGGGCGTGGAAAAGCGCGAGCGGGGTGACGCGGAACGCCTGATAGAGGAGTTCATGCTGCTGGCCAACACGGCGGCGGCGCGCTTTGGCACCGAGCGCAAGCTGCCGTTCCTTTACCGCGTGCACGAAAAGCCGCCGCTGGACAAGGCGGAGCAGCTGAAGGCCGTGCTGACGGCGGTGGGCGTGCCGTTCGACTTCGCGGGGGAGCTGCCCACCACCGGAGAGCTGGGGCAGCTGCTGGACTTGACCCGGGGCAAGCCGGTGGAGATACCGGTGCACACAGCGGTGTTGCGCAGCATGGCGAAAGCCGTGTACAGCCCGCAGCCGCAGGGGCATTTTGGCCTGGCGCTGGAGGATTATTCACACTTCACCTCGCCGATCCGCCGCTACCCGGACCTTGCGATCCATCGCATCATGAGCGATGCGCTGGACGGAATGCCCAAAGACCAGCTGCAAAAGCGCTACAAGCGCTTCGTGCAGGACGCCGCGGTGCAGTCCTCCGAGCAGGAGCAGCTGGCCCAGCGGGTGGAGCGGGACTGCGACGACTGCTACAAGGCGGAGTACATGAAGCCGTTCGTGGGGCAGCATTTTGACGGTGTGATCACCTCGGTGACGCCGTTCGGCATCTATGTGGGGCTGCCCAACACCATAGAGGGCCTTTTGCGCATGCAAGACCTCTCGGAGCACCGGCTGGAGGTGCAAAAAGGCGTTGCGCTGATGGACCCGGTGTCCAAACGGCGCTTTGCGATAGGGGACACCATCGGCGTGAAGCTGGCAGGGGTGGACATATCTCGCGGGCACATCGATTTTGTGCTGGATGAATAGCGGAAAGCGGGCATGCGCCATGAAGCTTGACTGACAGAAGTGCCAAAGGCGCCATGCAAGGTGCTTGGGCATTTTGGAAAGACATGCAGTAAAGGAAATGGGGAGAGGTGCAGGGATGCCGAGAAGCATGGCCGATTTTTTAAGCCGGCATCGCAAGGGAATATTGATCGTCTTTGACGTGCTGGTGTTGATCGTGGCCTATGTGGTGCCATGGATCTTTGTGCAGGGGCGTGTGCAGCTGGCACAGTATTACCCACAGCTGGTGTCCAGCTGCTTCTTCTTTGTGTGCTGCTTCGAGGTCGTGTTCGGCATGATGGGCATGTACGACAGCCTGTGGCGCTACGCCGAAGTGGTGGAGTTCTTCCGCCTGGTGATGGCCTGCGTGATTGCCGTTCTGGTGTTTATTCTGGGCTCGTTCATCATTTTCAGCACGCGGCGGGTGCCCATTTCGGTGTTCTTTTTAAGCGCGCTGTTTGCCACCTCGCTCACCGTGTATTCCCGCCTGACCTACCGAATGTACCGCAACACAAAGCTGCAAAAGATGGGCAACAAGCGCCGCCGTGTGATGGTGGTGGGCGCGGGCGAGGCCGCCGCCACACTGCTGCACGAGCAGCACCGCAACCCGGACGGCGAGATGAACATCATCTGCGTGGTGGATGACGCCCCGGAAAAAGTGGGGAAAATAATCATGGGTGCGCAGATAATGGGCAGCACCGACAAGATACCGGAGCTGGCGGAGCAGTGTGAGATAGACACCATCGTGCTGGCCATTCCGTCGCTGGAAGAGGAAGCCCGGCAGCGGATATTGGGGTATTGCTCCCGCACGAAGTGCACCTTGCAGATATTGCCCGATTTGCGGCAGATCATGAGCGATGGCGGAGACCTGACCAGCCGGATACGCGACGTGCGCGTGGAGGACCTGCTGGGGCGCGAGACGGTGGAACTGAGCGACCTCTCCAGTTACCTTTTGGCCAACAAGGTGGTGATGGTGACCGGCGGAGGCGGGTCCATCGGCTCGGAACTGTGCCGGCAGATCGCCCGGTATGGCCCGCGGCGCCTGATCGTGGTGGACATCTATGAGAACAATGTGTATGCCATCCAGCAGGAACTGCTGCGCGAATATGGGCAGGCACTGGATCTGGACATCGAGATCGCGTCCGTGCGGGACTCAAACAAAGTGGACGCGCTGTTTGCGCGACTGAGGCCGGACGTGGTGTTCCACGCGGCGGCTCACAAGCATGTGCCGCTGATGGAGTATTGCCCGGAAGAGGCCGTGAAGAACAACGTGTTTGGCACCTACAACATGGTGATGGCGGCAGATAAACACAATGCTTCGCGCTTTGTGCTGGTGTCCACCGACAAGGCGGTGAACCCCACCAGCGTGATGGGCGCCACAAAGCGCCTGTGCGAGATGATCGTCCAGGCGATGGCGCAAAAAAGCAAGACGTCGTTTGTGGCGGTGCGCTTTGGCAACGTGCTGGGCTCGAACGGCTCGGTGCTGCCGCTGTTCAAAGAGCAGATCGCCGCGGGCGGCCCGCTGACGGTGACCCATCGCGAGATCATGCGCTATTTCATGACCATTCCCGAGGCGGTGAGCCTGGTGCTGGAGGCAGGCGCCATGGGCAAAGGCGGCGAGATCTTTGTGCTGGACATGGGCAAGCCGGTGAAGATATTGACTCTGGCCGAAAACCTGATACGTCTGGCGGGTTTTGTGCCCTATCAGGAGATAGACATCGTGTTCACCGGGCTGCGCCCGGGCGAAAAGTTGTACGAAGAACTGCTGATGGACGAAGAGGGCCTGCGCCACACCGACAACAAAAAAATATACATCGGTTCGCCGATAAAGCTGAACAAAGACACCTTTTTCGACCACATAGCCAGCCTGAAAGAGATCGCGTATGCGAACAACAGCGAAAACCTGATGCAGGCACTGGTGGACATGGTGCCCACCTTTCACCACGACGCCGACAAGGTGGAGGTCTGAGCATGTATCGCAAAGTGGTGAAACGGGTGCTGGACGTTTTGGCTTCGTTTGTGGCGCTGGTGGTGTGCCTGCCGTTTTTTTTGATATTTGCCCTGCTGATAAAAATCGACTCGAAAGGGCCGGTTTTTTTCCTGCAAAAACGCGTGGGAAAGCATAAAAAGTATTTTACCATCATAAAATTCAGGACGATGCAGGCCGACACGCCAAAAGACGTGCCCACCCATCTTTTGGAAGACCCGAACGCACGCATCACCCGCATGGGCCGTTTCTTGCGGTACTTCAGCCTGGATGAACTGCCGCAGGTGTGGAATATTTTTGTGGGGCAGATGAGTGTGATCGGGCCGCGCCCGGCGCTGTGGAACCAGGACGACCTGGTGGCCGAACGCGATAAATATGGTGCGAACGACCTGGCGCCGGGGCTGACCGGCTATGCGCAGATAAACGGGCGGGACGAGCTGCCGATAGCCGTGAAGGCAAAGCTGGACGGCTACTATGCACAGCACATCTCGTTTGGGCTGGATGTGAAGATCTTTTTTGGCACCATTGCAAAGGTGTTCCGCGCCAGCGGCGTGGTGGAGGGCAAACAAAAGTAAAAGTGCGGCATATAAGTAAAAGGCCATCCATTTGGATGGCCTTTTTGCGATAACCGCACAAATAATCACTCGGGCTGCTGCGGCAGCAAGCCCTGCAGAGCCTGCTGGGCAAGCGGCTGGTTGCCTGTGAGGGCGGCCAGAACCAGCTTGTATACGGTGTCGCCGCCGGTGACAAACTGCTCCCGGACGGCCTCGGCGGTGAGGGCGTCCGGCATGTAAAGCTCCATGCGGAAAAGCGGGCCGCCCTCGTCGCCGATGAGGCAGCGCACAAAGGTTCCCTTGTCCGTTTGCACCACCTCGGCCTGGTGCGCGGCTTGCATGGCCTGATACTGCTGGGCGCGGATGAGGCCGCGCACGGCCAGCTCGCGGATGGTGCGGGGCAGCTCGTCTGCCAAGGTCTCGCCCACGGTGCGGCCGGAGGCAGTGATGTGGTAGCCGGTGTCGTCCAGCGTGACAAGGCCCTGCGCCTCCAGCTGCGAGAGGCTGTCTGCCATGACAAAATAGTTGACCAAAGATTCCCCCAAGAGCACGTCTTCCAGCTGCTGGCGGGAGATGGGGGTGCCGATGTGGCTGAGCAGATAGCAGATGAGGATGCGGATGTCGGTGGGGCTGGTGAGGCCGCCGGGCTTAACGCCTT
>JBFXKS010000067.1:0-8535 GCA_050173515.1 Oscillospiraceae bacterium
GCTCTTCCGATCTCGATGCCCCAAACGACCCCGCCGCCCAGCGCGGCTGCTTCCCCGGCGGGCCGCGCTGGGCGGCAGCTTTGGCACACCCTTTTTCGTCGGCAGTTTCGTTTTTTGCTGCAACGCGCTATAATAAGAGCGACAGAAAGGAAAGATGGCCATGGAGCACACGTTCAAAAATTATATGCGCCTTTTCACCTCCACCTTTTACATCAGCGCGTTCACGCTGGGCGGCGGCTATGTCATCGTGCCGCTGATGAAGCGGCATTTTGTGGACAAGCTGGGCTGGCTGGAAGAGGAGGAGATGCTGAACATGGTGGCCATTGCGCAGTCGGCGCCGGGGGCCATGGCGGTGAACACCTCCATTCTGGTGGGCTGGCGGCTGTTGGGCGCGGGCGGGGCGGCCATGGCCATTTTGGGCACCGTGCTGCCGCCGTTCATCATCATGTCGGTGCTCTCGCTTTTCTACACCACCTTTCAAAGCAACCCCGTGGTGGGCGCCGTGCTGAAGGGCATGATGGCCGGCGTGTGCGCGGTGATCTTCGACGTGGTGATCACCATGGGCTGGAACGTGCTGAAACGCAAAAAAACACTGCCCGCCGTCATCATGGCTGCGGCTTTTGTCGCCCAATATTTCCTTAAAATAAACGTCATCTACATCATCATCTTCTGCGCGGTGCTGGGGGCCCTGGTGCAGCTGCACGACCAAAAAAGCGGAAAGGAGCACCTGTAGCCGTGATATACCTGCAATTGTTCCTGAGCTTTTTCCAAATCGGCCTGTTCAGCTTTGGCGGCGGGTATGCCACGCTACCGCTCATCCAAAGCCAGGTGGTGGAGATACACGGCTGGCTCAGCCTCTCCGCCTTCACCGACCTTGTCACCCTCTCGCAGATGACGCCGGGGCCCATCGCCATCAACGCGGCCACCTTTGTGGGCACACAGGTGGCGGGCCTGGGCGGGGCGGCGGTGTCCACGCTGGGGTGCATTCTTCCCGCCTGCATCATCGTCTCTGTTTTGGCGTGGGTGTATGGCCGCTACAAAGAGATGGTGGCCATCCAGGGCGCGCTGGCCGCGCTGCGCCCGGCGGTGGTGGCGCTCATCCTTTCGGCCGGCCTGTCCATTTTGGTGCTGGCCTTCTTCGGGCCGGGCGGTGCGGCGTGGCCGCCGGTTTCCGTGGATCTCATCGCCCTGGCGCTGTTTGCCCTGGCGCTGTTCGTGCTGCGGCGCTTCAAGCCCAACCCGCTGTTTGTGATACTGGGATGCGGCGCGGTGGGCGGCGCGGCCTACCTGCTGCTGTAAGCGGGCTGCACAACCACACAGCACGCCTTGGTGGAATGCCGCGTATTTTGCAACAAAGCCCACGGGCGCAGTGCCCGCGCAAAACGGCGGCGGGCACTGCGCGCTGGCCTTGCCTTAAAAGCATTGAAAAGAACGGTGGGAAATGGTATACTCTTTCCACCTTTGCGGCAAATCAAAAAACACGGGGGTTTCCAAAATGAAACAGTGGTTGCGTATGGCCAGCGCTTTGCTGGCATTGGTGTGCCTGATGGGCCTGATGCCGGTGTCGGCTTTGGCCAGCGACAGTGACGATGCGGCGGGGGCCAGCCAGCCCGCGCCGGAGGCCGCCGACAATAGCGGTGTGCCCGAGGAGAGCACCTTGCTGCCAGAGGAGGCAACCTCCCTGCCGGAGGACACGACCTCGCTGCCGGAGGAAGCAACCTCCCTGCCGGAGGACACGACCTCGCTGCCGGAGGAAGCAACCTCGCTGCCGGAGGAAGCAACCTCCCTGCCGGAGGACACGACCTCGCAACCGGAAGAAGCGACCTCGCTGCCAGAAGAGGCGACCTCGCAACCGGAAGAAGCGACCTCGCAACCGGAAGAGGCCACCTCACAGCCGGAAGAGGCCTTCGACCCCACGCCGGGCGGCGTTCGTGACCCCGGGGTGGAAACGGTGCCACCATCCGAAGCCGAGGCGGCCCCGGCCGTGGCCGGCGGCTATGCTTATATCGACCTGCCGGTGACGGCCACCTTCGACTATGACGCCGTCTATGCCATTTTGGACATGGTGAACGCCGAACGCCAGGCCGCCGGGCGCAGCCTCCTCACCATGGACGCCGACCTGCTGGACGCCGCCATGCAGCGCGCGGCCGAGCAGGTGCTGTACTACAACCACACCCGCCCCGACGGCACCTCCTGTTTCACCGTAAGCAGCAAGGCCAGCGGCGAAAACATTGCCGTGGGCCAGGGCAGCGCGCAGGCCGTGCACCAGGCCTGGCATAACTCCACCGGGCATTACAACAACTATATGAACACCGCGCACCGTATTGCGGGCATTGGCGCCGTCATCTATAACGGCCACCGCTACTGGGTGCAGCTGTTTGGCGGCGGCACCGCCAGAACCGCGGCAAAACCCGCCAATACCACCGCCACGCGCAGCGTGCGCCTGGCCGGCAGCATGGGCCGCCTGGTGCTGGGCAGCGCCAGCACCACCGCCATTCAAAACCCACTGGTGGTGCGCACCACCGACCCCACCGCCCTGCAGCTGCAAGCCCGCATCACCAACGACGGCCTGGAGGACTGGGGCCTGGGCTGGGGGTATAACCTGCCCGCAAACCAGGCCACTTATGCCACCTCGAACACCGCCGTGGCCACCGTGGACGCCACCGGCAAGATAAGCATTCGCGGCGAGGGCAACATCCAGGCCACAGTGAAGCTGAAAAACTACCCCAACGCCAGCGCCGCCGTGGACCTGCAGGTGCTGGGCGACACCAAAAGCGGCAGCTTCGACTATTTGGCCACCGCCACCGCGGTGACCGTGCTGGGCCCCGGCAAAAATTTCAGCGGCGACCTCACCATTCCCAGCCACGTGGACGGCAAGCCGGTGACCACCATTGCCCGCGAGGCCTTTGCCGGCGAGAGCTTCACGCGCCTTGTGTTGCCCGCCACTTTGACCAGCATTGGCACCCAGGCCTTTTACGGCGCGCGTTTCAGTAGCACCAACTACGCCAACTCCGAGGTGGAGTACCGCGTTGCCATCCCGGCCTCCGTCACCGACATCGGCACCTATGCCTTCTCGTACTTTTTTGGCCTGAGCGGGTTGGACGTGGCCGCCGGCAACCCCCGCTATTGCTCGGAGGACGGGGTGCTTTTCTCCAAGGACAAAACCACCCTCATCACCTACCCCTGTGGCCGGCGTAACGGCAGCTACCGCCTGCCCGCGGCCACCACCGCGCTGGAGTGCACCTCTTTTGCCAACAACTTCTTTTTAAAGGAACTGGTGGCGCCCAACCCCGCCACCCGGGAGAGCACCTATACCTTCTTTGGCTGCACCCTGGTCATCTTTGCGCCGGCAAACCGCACGCTGAAAGGCCTCACCGGCAACATCACCTTTAAGGCCCTTTCCAGCCACACCGCCTGCACAAGCATCAGCCTGTCCTCCAAAAAGCTGGCCCTGAAGGCCGGGCTCACCCACACGCTGGGCGCCACCGTGCTGCCCACGTCGGCCTCCACCAAAACGGTGTCCTTCAGCTCCACAAACCCCGCCATTGCACGCGTGGGCGATGACGGCACCGTGCGGGCCATGGCAAACGGCACGGTGGACATCATTGCCCGCACGGCGAACGGCCTTGAAGCCCGCTGCACCGTGACGGTGACCGGCGGCAGTGCCCCGGGCCCAGAGTCCGGCTTTACAGACGACCCCAACAACCCCGGCGAAGCGGGCGGCGTGGTCACCACGGCCATCCGGTTGTCCCAAAACAGCGTGCGGGTGAAAAAAGGCGGCAAGTGCACCGTGCGCGCCGTGGCCTACCTGAGCAACGGCACCAGCCGCAGCGACCTTTCGTGGAGCAGCGACAACGAGAAGATTGCCACCGTGAGCAGCAAGGGCGTGATAACCGGGCGCAAAAAGGGCACCACCCAAATACAGGCCACCAGCCCGGACGGCCGCCGCTACATCCGGTTTTCTGTGGAGGTGCTGGCCAGCGCTGCGAAAGTGGACGCGGTGTATCTTACCGGCGTCAAAAAGAAAATGAACGTGGGGGCCAACCTGTCCCTTGGCGTGGCTGTCATTCCATACAATGCCACATCGTCCGGCACCACCTTTAAAAGCAGCAACAAAAAGGTGATCGCCGTGGACGCCGCCGGCACGCTGACCGCCAAAAAAGAGGGCAAGGCCAAAATCACCGCCAAGGTGGGCGGCAAAAGCGCCAGCGTGACGATAACGGCCATCGCGCCCACAAAAAAGGTGCAACTGGCCATAAAGGGCGAGGTGCTGGGCAAAAAGGCCACGATGAAACGCAAACAGAAGGCCACCCTGACGGCCACCGCCTACGGCAGCGCCGGGCAGGCGCTGAAAACCAAGTTCACCTACAAAAGCAGCAAGCCCGCCGTGCTGAAGGTGAGCAGCAAGGGCAAGCTGACCGCGCTGAAAAAAGGCACGGCAAAAATAACGGTGAAGGCTGCCAACGGCAAGAAGGCTACCGTCACCGTCAAGGTGTGCAAATAGAGCAGCAACCACACGGACAACTCAGGTGCGCCGCAGCGCGTTTGCCATTGCTGCACAGAAAACGCAAAAAAGGCCCCGATACTCCATGGCGGAGTACCGGGGCCTTTTTTTACACAATACTTATTGCGCCCACCGAAAAGGCTTCAGTTCTTTTCTTCCAGCGCCTGGGCACACACCGCGGCGCCAATGGCGCCGGCGTAGTGGGCCAGCGGGGCCGAGGCCACCGGCCGGCCGATGTGCTGCGCCAGCGACTGGCGGATATATGCGCTGTCGCACAGGCCGCCGGTGAGGTACACGGTGTCTTTGGCGTGGATTTTGTTGTACTGCGCGGCCACCTTTTTGGCAATGGAATAGTTCTCATTGTGCTGGCGCACTTTGTCCTTGTTGGCAGCCCGCCATTTGCGAAAATATTCGCGCCTGATTTCAGCTGCTACATCATCAATTTTTTGTTGCATCTCTGACCACCTCTCAAATAGTGCTTGCATCTAAGTGTTGCATCGTGGTACACTTGCAACATAATGATAACATATCGAAAAAGCGAATGTAAATGGGCTGCAACATAATAGGCACTTTGGAGGAAAAAAATGGATAAAAGCAACAAAATAACGATTGGTGAGCGTATTAAGGATTTGCGTTTATTGGCAGGGCTAACGCAAAAGGAATTGAGCAAAAAAATACATATTGGTAGCCGACAGACTATTGCCTTATGGGAAAGTGACGAACGCGACCTGAAAACTCAACACACAGTTGCACTGTCAAAATTTTTTAAAGTTTCATGTGACTATATTTTGACAGGTGTTCATACAGAGAATGTTGATGCAAACCGAACATTAGGCCTTTCAAATAAAGCGATTGAAGCTTTGAAAATGTATGTAGATGAAAGAAAGAACGGCAATTACGATGATGCAATAAAAGGAATAAATGCTGTGTTTGAAACTGAGGCACCATACAAGTTTTTTCAAAACATTCACTGTTACATGGCTCAAGTTATTAAAGACCCGTTAGATATGTATGAAAAAGAGGCAAAAGTGGACACCAAAACCGGAGCAATTCGATTTGGAGAATATACGTTTCAGCCAGAGATGCTGGACAAGTGCTTTTTGCTCGACATGCAGGAATATTTGATGAAAGAACGTGAGAAGGAGGAAGAGCAGCATGGCCAGCACAAGACCCCTGTACGGTAAAGACGGGCGCATCACTTGTTATGAAATATGTGTAGCGAATGGCCGCGACCTGAACGGCAAACAGATACGCCACACCATGCGCTGGGTGCCTGAGCCGAACATGACGCCGGCCAAAGCTGAAAAGGCTGTGCGGCGCGTCGCTGATGATTTTGAAGACAGAATCAAGCGCGGCGGCATGGTGGACAGCAAAATAACCTTTGCCGCCTACGCTGCTGACTTCATACAGCGCAAAGAAAAGGTTTTGAAACACCGAACCGTTGAAAACTACCGCTACCTGCTTGAGCGCACCAATGCCGCCATTGGCCACATCAAGCTGCAAGAACTGAGACCAGGCCACATTACCAGCTTTTTAGACAACCTGCGTGAGGGCGGCATCAGGCAAGACCAAGACCGTGCCATCACCAACAAGCTGGTGCCGCTGCTGCAAAAGAAAAAGCTATCGCGTGAAAAGCTGGCCGCCATGGCCGGCCTGAGCGTGTACACCATAGACATGGCGGCTCATGGCAAGCGCATCAAGCTGGCTTCTGCTGAGAAGATAGCGGCGGCGCTGAACATGCCGCTCACAAAACTGTTTACAGTAATGAAAAGTACCAAGCCGCTTTCAGGCAAAACCATACTTGAATATTTCTCGATGATACACACCATACTGAAAGACGCCTACAAGGCCGGTTATATAGACTTTGTGGTTACCGACCGAGTAGACCGGCCTAAGGCTGAAAGCCACGAGGTAGAGGCACTACAGCCGGCAGAACTTGCCGCCGTGCTTAAAGCACTTGAATGTGAAGACATACCACTCAAATGGAAGGTTATCGTGCATTTGCTCATTATCACCGGCTGCCGCCGTGGTGAAATCATAGGGCTTCGGTGGAGCAAAATCGACTGGCAAAACCGCAAGATACTAATTGATAGCACGTTGATTTACTCGACAAAGAAGGGGCTATACGTCAATAGCGCCAAAACCGGCAAGCCGCGCCGTATCACCATACCAGCCGAGACGGTTGAGCTGCTGAAAGAATACCGCCGCTGGTACGACGCAGAAAAAGCCAGCTATGGCGAACTGTGGCAGCGTGCTACACAGGAGAGCAAACAGGACTATGAACGCCAATGGCGCGGCAGTGATTTCATGTTCGTACAGGAGGGTGGCTGGCCAATGCATCCTGATAGCGTCGGCGGATGGCTGGCCGGCTTCACCAAAGCCAACCACCTGCCGCCAATTAATCCTCATAAGTTCAGGCATACACAGGCCAGCTTGCTGATATACAGCGGGGCGGATGTGGTATCGGTAGCTAAAAGGCTGGGCCACGCACAGGTAAGTACCACCACCGACATTTACGCGCACATCATTGAAGATGCAGACGAGCAAAACGCTGAAAGCATTGCAGATGCCGTGCTGCGAGCCGGCAAAAGCGGATGAAACAATTACAGAAACAAAAATAGGCGTTGCCAGATAAAACCGGCAGCGCCTTTTTTATGCTCATTTTTCAGTTTACTTGACCGTTTCTTGAACAAAATGCGGAGAATGTGCGGAAACCGCACCACCACAAAAAGAAAACCACCGCCGATTAACTCAATAATCAACGGTGATTCGTGGTGCGCTGCGAGGGACTCGAACCCCCGGCCTACTGGTTCGTAGCCAGTCACTCTATCCAGCTGAGCTAGCAGCGCAAACGCAGGTATAATAATAGCATGGGCTCTGGCACTTGTCAATTGGCGCTGCGGTTTGCAGCCGGGGACGTCTTTTTGCTATAATACTTTTGCAGTGTCTGCCGCAGCAAGGGCGCCGCGCAATTCCTGCGCCTAATGAAACAGTGCTTTTTAAACATATTTTAATAAAAATGGGGTGTGTGCTTTGCCAGATTGGGCCTATATTGTTATCACCGTTGTGCTAAGCGTGGGGGTGTTTGCCGCCATGGCCATGGTGCTGTACCGGAAAAACAACCCCAAAGAGGAAAAGCCGCAGGCCCGCAGCAGCGGCACCGGCCGTGCGGCTGGCAAAATGCGCAGCTTCGCGCGCTCCAACGACTTCCGGTTTTTGGGCCCGGCCACGCTGGAGAGCGGTGGGCGCACGGCCCGTCTGGACGCGCTGGTCATCGGTTACTTTGGCGTTTTGGGGCTCATCTCGCTGGGCTATAACGGCGAGATCTACGGCAGCGCCACCGACAAACAGTGGCTGCAGGTGAGCCCGGACAAGACCCGGGAATATTTCGACAACCCTGTGCTGGAGGCCGCCGCCGATGTGCGGGTCATTCGGGACGCGCTGTTTGCCGACAAACAAAAGCAGGTGCCGGTGGAGGTGGTGTGTGTGTTCACCGACCGGCGCGCCCAAATCGCCATTCCGCCCAAGGTGGGTTATTTGACCATGAAAAGCCTGGGGGCCCTGCTTCAAAAGGAAAAGTACCTGGAGGACGCCGGCCTGGACCTGGACCGGGTGGAAAACGCCATCCGCGCGGCCATGGTTTAGCGCCATTTTTCGCTGCGCGCTATTTTACACATTGTTCATACGAACTTCACAAAGCTTTCGCAAGTGGCGACTATACTATGAATTGCAGAGGCGAGGAAGCCGCAACCTGGCTTCTGTGCATGATTCCTCCTCACACCAATGAGATACCCCTTTGAAAAACCCGTGCCTTCCCGCACGGGTTTTTCGCTGTTTTTTTGCGGTTTTTACCGCGGAGAACACAGTAGATAAAACAAACTCCTGCTTTTTTTCTTGGCTTATTTTGCAATATGTTACATTGCATTCTGCTGCGCTCTTTGATATAATAGTCCTGCTACTGTAAGATTCCCCCCAAGGTTGGAAGCCGCGTTTTTTGCGGGGCGCGGAGGCCATTTATGAAATTTGGTTCG
>JBFXKS010000068.1:0-8510 GCA_050173515.1 Oscillospiraceae bacterium
AGCCGATGGTGCGCGAAAACGCCAGCCATTTCAGGCCCTCCATATCGGCACACACCGAGGCCAACAGCGCCCCCAGCACCGCCCCGGCCAGCAGCATGAAAAACAGAAAAAGGCCGCGTCTAAACTTCATAGGTCCTCCCTCACTTCACCCCTGTGGAGCCAAACCCGCCCGCCCCGCGGGAGGTATCCGTCAAATTGTCTATCTCGATCATCTGGGGCAGCTCCACCGGCACGATGACCAGCTGGGCGATGCGCTCGCCGTTGGCGACGTGGATAGGCACGTTCGACAGGTTCACCACCGGCACCGAGACCTCGCCGCGATAGTCGGAGTCGATGACGCCCACGCCGTTGGCCATGGCCAGCCCCTGCTTCAGCGCCAGGCCGCTGCGCGCAAACACCAGGCCCACCATCTTTTCGCTGGGCAGCTCTATGGCAATGCCGGTGGGGATGAGCGCGCGCTCCAGCGGCTGCAGCGTGAAACCCGACGCGCTGCAGCAGGCGCGCAGGTCCATGCCGGCGGCGCCCGGCGTGGCCCGCCCGGGAATGTGGGCGCCCGGTTTCAGGCGCTTGATCTTCAGGTCCATCAGGGGCCTCCCTTTGGCGTTTTTGCGCTTTTTTTGAACCGCCCGCCGCCCCTCGGTGCACGGGCCGGGCATAAGCGGCGCCGCTGATGACCAGCGGCGCCGAAACAAGGTGCGGGAATTTTGGGCGGCGTGCGTTACAGGTCGTCCACGTCCAGCTGCCCGGGAATGGCGCCGTTGTCCTCGCCGATGTCCAGCATGGACGACGACCGCGCTTTCTGCGCGCCGGCCCGCTCGCCGCCGGCCAGCTCACGCCGCAGGCGCTCCACCTCGCGCCGGGCCTCCTCCGCCTGCAGCCGCGCGCGCGAGGCATCCTCCAGATAACCCTGGATCTGCTCGCGCATATTGTTCGCCCCAAAGGCGCTTTTTTCGGCTTCGTCCAAATAGGCCAGCGCCGTGATGACCGCCGCCGCCGTGACCGACGCGTTCGGGGTGTCGATCATCACCTGGTTCATGTCCCGATCCAGCCGCTCGGCAAGGCCCAGCAGATACTCCTCCGAGTCGGTGGTGGACACCACATAGCTAGCGCCGCCAATCTCAAGCTTCACCTTATGCGTAGACACAGGCACCCTTCTTTCTGTGGCATAAGCCCATTTGACCCCATCGGCATTTGGGCTTACAATGCCCCCATTATTATATTCTATTATAGTATAAAACCATTTCGAAAAAAAGGGCTTTCTGTCAATGAATATTTTTTCGTCTTTTCGCCGTATTCGCACGCCGCCCTTGAAAGGGCCCCGGCGATAGAGTATAATTTAGGCAGGTTTTTCGCCATACCATCACCCACCTGCCGCTGCGCCGATAAAAGCCTTCGGTTTATTGGTGTTTACCGCCTGTTGGCGCGGGCCGAAAAATGAGGTGTTGTTTTGAACCGGAATATAGGCAAGAAGGACTTTGAGCAGCTGCTGCAGAACCGCCTGCTCAGCGATTTCAACACCGATTTGGAATCGGCGACCGAGGAGGAGATCTACCGGGGGCTGGCGCGGCTGACCCGGCGGATGCTGAGCGCCCAGCGCAAGCAGTTTGTGGCGCACACCTATGGCAACAACGCCAAACAGGTGTATTACCTGTGCATGGAGTTTTTGCTGGGCCGCAGCCTGCGGGACAACCTGATGAACCTGGGGCTGGACCAGGTGGCCGGCCAGGTGCTGGCCGACCACGAGGTGAAACTGGAGAGCGTGTACAACCAAGAGCCGGACGCCGGGCTGGGCAACGGCGGGCTGGGGCGGCTGGCCGCCTGCTATATGGACGGCATGGCCACCACCGATATCCCGGCCACCGGCTACTCCATTTTGTACGAATACGGCATCTTCAAGCAGGTGATCGTGGACGGGTGGCAGCAGGAGCTGGCGGACGACTGGTTCCCCGGCGGCTCCATCTGGTTCAAGCGCCACCCCGAGGCCGCCCGCGACATCAAGTTCGACGGCGAGATAGAGGAGACCTGGGACGGCAACCACCACTATGTCACCCACAAAAATTACACGCTGGTGCGCGCCGTGCCAAATGATATGTACATCTCGGGCTACCAGTCCGGCGGGGTGTCGAAGCTGCGGCTGTGGGAGGCCAAGGCCCCCAGCTTCGACATGAACGCCTTCAACGCGGGCGAATATGGCAATGCGTTGGCCCAAAACGCCAACGTGGAGCTCATCTCCAAGGTGCTGTACCCCAACGACAACCACATCGAGGGCAAGATATTGCGGCTGCGCCAGCAGTATTTCCTGTCGGCCGCCTCCATCGGCGACATCGTGCACAGCCACCTGGCCCAGTATGGCACGCTGGACAACCTGCCCGACAAGGTGGCCATCCACATCAACGACACCCACCCCACCCTGGCCATCCCGGAGCTGATGCGCATTTTGCTGGACGACTGCGGCTACGCGTGGGACCAGGCGGCCGCCATCTGCCGCGGCACCTTTGCCTACACCAACCACACCGTGATGAGCGAGGCGCTGGAGAAGTGGCCGGAGGACATCTTCCGCCGCACGCTGCCCCGCATCTACGGCATCATCCAGGAGATGGACAACCGCGCCCGCGCCGATTTTGAGCTGGTTTTTCCGGGCGACACCGGCAAAATAGACTACATGGCTATTTTGGGCGACCACCAGGTGCGCATGGCCAACATCTGCTGCTACATGTGCCACTCCATCAACGGCGTGTCCCGCCTGCACAGCGAGATCATCAAGCAGACGGTATTCAACGACTACTACCTGTACAGCCCCGAGAAATTCACCAACGTGACCAACGGCATCGCCTACCGCCGCTGGCTGCTGCAGTCCAACCCGGCGCTCACCAAGCTGCTGGAGGACCTCATCGGCCCGGGCTTCAAAAAGGACGCATCGGCACTGAAAAAGCTGGCCAAGCACCAAAACAGCAAGCGGGTGCTGCAGCAGCTGTGCGATGTGAAGCGCGAGAACAAGGTAATCTTCTCGAACCACATTGCCAAGACCACCGGCCGCAGCGTGGACCCGGACTCTATTTTCGACTGCCAGGTGAAGCGCATGCACGAGTATAAGCGCCAGCACCTGAACGCGCTGAACATCGTGGCGCAATACCTGGCCATCAAGGCCAGCCCCAACCTGGACGTGGTGCCCAAAACCTATATTTTTGCCGCCAAGGCCGCGCCCGGCTACTACATGGCCAAGCAGATGATCCGGCTGATCGTGAAGCTGGGCGATTTGCTGGAGAGCGACGCCGCCGTGCGCGACAAGCTGCGCATCATCTATTTGGAGGACTACAACGTGACCACCAGCGAGCGCCTGATGCCGGCCAGCGAGGTCTCCGAGCAGATCAGCCTGGCGGGCACCGAGGCCAGCGGCACCGGCAACATGAAATTCATGCTGAACGGCGCGGTGACGCTGGGCACCTACGACGGCGCCAACATCGAGATCGCCGAGGCCGCCGGGGCCGAGAACTTCGTGCAGTTCGGCATGCTGAGCGACGAGGTGGCCGCGCTGACGGCCGCGGGCTACCACCCTGGCCGTTACATTCGCAGCGATGCCACCGCGCGCGAGGCGCTGGCCTTTTTGGAGAAGGGCTGGGCGGGCGAAAACTTCCACGAGGTGGTGGCCAACCTGCAAACCACCGACCCCTACATGGTGATGGCCGACTTTAAAGATTACCGCCGCGCCGCCAACGAGCTGGCCGACATCTACCGCGACACCGGGCGCTTTGCCAAAATGTGCCTTCTGAACATTGCAAACAGCGGCGTCTTCTCCGCCGACCGGGCGGTTTTGGACTATGCCCGCGACATTTGGAACATCAAACCCGTGAAATAGAACGCCTGCCTTTGTTTTTACAGCGCAGAAATGGAGGGCGGCATGACCACCATTTACAACAGCTGGAGCGAGGATTTCAAACGGCCTTTCGGCGCCGTGCCCGCGGGCGAAACGGTGTGTTTCACCCTGCGCGTGCCGCAGAGCTACCACTGCGAAACGCCGGCGCTGCTTTTGCAGCGCGACGGCGGCGGCACCGAAAAGCACCCGCTGGCCAAGGCCGGGCAGGAGGGCGACGCCGATTTGTTCACGCTGGAATTGCGCGTGGCAGACGTGGGGCTTTATTTCTACTGGTTCGATTTGTGGGTGGACTTTCGCAAGCTGTACCGCGGCAAGCGCGGCTTTGCCGTAGAGCGCACCGACGAAGGGGATAAATTTGTGCTGATGGTGTACGATCCGGCCTTCAAAACACCGGCTGCGATGCACGGCGGCGTGATGTACCAGATATTCCCCGACCGCTTTTTGGAGGGCGATGCGGACAAGCCCCACCCATTCCCCGACCGCATCTACCGCACCGACAAACAAAACGAGCCCTATTTCTGGGGCGAGGTGAAAAGCTACGGCAGCCTGACGCAGGACTACTACGGCGGCGACTTGTGCGGCATCGAAAAGCGGCTGCCCTTTCTGCATGCGCTGGGCGTGGACTGGCTGTACCTGAACCCCATCTTCGAAGCGCACTCCAACCATCGCTACAACACCGCCGACTACTTCAAGGTAGACCCCTACCTCGGCACCAACGAGGACTTCCAGCGCCTGTGCGAAAAGGCCAGGCTGTTCGGCATCAAGGTGATTTTGGACGGCGTTTTCAGCCACACCGGCGCCGACAGCATCTACTTCAACAAAAACGGGCGCTACCCCACGGTGGGTGCCTGGCAGGGCCCGCAAAGCCCCTACCGCAGCTGGTACCACTTCCGCCCAGACGGCAGCTACGACAGCTGGTGGGGCTTTGAGACGCTGCCCGCCTGCAACAAGCAAAACCCGGAGTACCGGCGCTTCATCTGCGGCGAGGGCGGCGTCATCGACCACTGGATGCAGCTGGGGGCCCATGGCTTCCGCCTGGACGTGGCGGACGAGCTGCCGGACGACTTCATCACCGAGATACGCCGGGCGGTGAAGCGCCACGGCGAAGACAAGCTGCTGATCGGCGAGGTGTGGGAAGACGCCGTGCTGAAAGAGGGCTATGGCCAGCGGCGGCAATACTTCTGGGGCAACGAGCTGGACGGCGTGATGAACTACCCGTTCCGCACGGCCATCCTGCAGTTTTTGAAGGACTTCGACGCCGCGGCATTCGCAAACGAAGTGTTGTCTGTTTGCGAGCACTACCCCGCGCCCGCGCTGGCGGCCACCACCATCCACCTCTCCACGCACGACACCGAGCGCGCCATCACCGCGCTGGTGGGCGAAAAGGTGGAAGGGCACGACCGCGCCTGGCAAAGCGGCCGCCGCCTGAGCGACGAGCAATACCAGCAGGGCATTTTGCGCTTGCAGCTGGCCTTTGTGATGCAGTTCACGCTGCCGGGCACGCCCTGTGTCTACTACGGCGATGAAATAGCCATGCAGGGCTACGCCGACCCGTTCAACCGCGGGTACTACAACTGGAACAGCGGCGAGACCGAGCTGATCCAGCTGATGATCCAGCTGTCCCAGTTCCGCAAAAAATGCCCCGCCTTCCACGACGGCGACCTGAAATTCCTCACCGCCCAGCGGGGCGTGCTGGTGTACGAACGTACCCACAACGACACCAAGGCCGCCGTGGCCATCAATTGCTCGGCCTGGCCCGCCGCCGTGACGCTGCTGGGTGAAGAGGTGACCGTGCCCATTATGGGCCACGCCATCCGTGCCTCCAACTGTGAAATGTGAGAGGGTTCATACCGCGGGCTGGGCCCCGCCCCGCGCCCTTCGGGCGCAAAGTTCCGCCGCATACCCCTTCGGGGCACAGGCGCGGCGGGGACTTCACCCTCTCGGTCATCTCGCACCAAGAGCCACCGCTATGCGGCGGTTGTGCTCGAAACAGCACATCTCCGCGCCAAGCGCCGCCTTCGGCGGTTGCGCTCCGAAACAGGCCTGCCGGCCTAGTGCGGTGCCAGTGCCTTGCAAGGTGAATTGCCCTGAAAGGGCAAGAGAGGGCCCCCTGGGGGGCTCGGCAATGCAAAAGCAAGTTTTTGCGTCGCCCTCGCTTCGTCGGCCAAAAAATTCTATATAATTGTTGAAAAACCCACAAAAATGACATGCCATTTTTGTGGGTTTTCATCTTTTTATCTGTTCTTAAAATAAAGCTTTATGCAAATACTGCCCTTTTTGGCTTTTATACCTCGGTCAGTTTGGCGTCCACCGACATCTTCCGGCTGGCCGCCGCATGGGCAAAACTCTCGCGGATACGGTCGCGCACCAGGCGCCCGTCCTCCAGCGAGGTGACGCTGAGCAGCATGACATACTGGTTGCGGGAGTAGCGGGCGATGGCGTCCGCTTTACGCAGGTTGTTCATGGCCACCACCTTGAACTCGGCCATGGCGCGCACCACGTCGTACTGGGTGGCGTCCACGCCCCGGGCGGGCGACAGCGTGAACAGCGCCAGCACCAGCACCTGGCCGTTGCGCTCGGCGGCGCGTTTCAGCAGGGTGTACATGTGGCGCAGCGTGCTGTAGCTGCAAAAATAGGCGCCGCGCTGCGGCCGGCTGGTCTGCTCGGTGCCGGTAAGCTCTGTTTTGATAACGATGATGTCCTGCTCGGTTTTGTTGATGCGCTCGCTGGCCGCGGTGAATATCTTCAGCGCCTCCACTGGCGGCTCACTGCCCAGGGCATCCTCGTAGTGCTGGGCCATTTTGGAATAGGTGGTCACGATGACCCGGTACATGCGCAGGGCATCCATGGCGCGAAACAGGTAGATCATCACCTTTTCGTCCAGCTCGTCCACCGCCACCGCCGAGGACGCCACGTCCAGCAGCTCGCGGTACATCTGCTTTTGCCAATATATCTCGCACAACTGATGCACGCACTCCAGGTATTTGCGCTTGTAATCCAGCGACAGCGGCACCACCCACAGGTCCTGGTCCAGCTGGGGCAAAAAGTCGCCGGTGTAGGCCTCCACCGCCTGCTGGCACAGCTCTATCCTCACCTCTTGCGGCTCGCCCGCGTGCAGCGCCTTGTCGCACAGCGCGGCAAAGCGGTCCACGTCCAGGTCCAGCTCCACGTTGGGGTCGAAGCGGTACCCACCGGTGGAATAGATGATGGGGCTATCGGTGGAGCTCTCGCCGCCGCACAGCTCTTTGCGCAGGCTGTACACGGCGTTTTTCAGCACATTGGCCGGGTCTGTCAGCATGTCGTCCGCCCACAAAATGGTGATGAGCTTGCGGCTGGAGACGAATTTTTCCCGGTGCAGTAACAGATAACAAAACAGCTGCCAGGGCTTTGTCAGCTTTGGCGCGTCTTTGACCACCTGTTCACCATTCACCCAAACAGAGAAGCCCCCCAGCATATCCACTTTTATGTTGCTGACCTGCACAAGACTCCCTCCACAGCGGCGGCGTCCACGCCCGGTTTGCCGCATTTCTTTGTGTCATAAAGTGATATAATTATACCCCATTTTGTGACCGAAGGCAACCGAACGTGCATTTTTGGTCGTCTGACGTGCAAAAACCGCACACCTCAGATGTGCTTTTTTGTCGAACCGCCCGCGGTTCCCGTTTTTTCTCGTGCGTCTCCGGTTTTCAGGTGCAAAAAAAGACCGGCGTTTTCATAACGCCGGTCTTCAGCATTCTTTCTGCCGCAGCCCTTGGCTCAGGCCACGCTCTCCGCTATCAGCTTCATCTGCTCGGCGGGAATGGCGTTGTCGGCCACGATGGCGTAGGTGAACTCCCCGTCGGCCCACACGGCCATGTTCAGCTTCTTGTCCGACACCCCGGCATACCCACGGGCCACGTCGTTCACGGTCTCCGTGGCCGTGTAGCTGTACTCGTCATAGTCGGTCCCGCTCAGGTCTTCGTTGCCCTGGGCCGTGCGGAACACCAGGTTCGCCTTGCCGTTGGTGATGTCGATCTCGATGATCTTGCCGTCCACCACGCGGCTGCCTGCCACGCCGTAGCCTTCGGGCAGGGCGGTGGGCAGGCCGGTTTGGATGGCCAAAAACTCGCGCGCTTCACGCGGGCTGTTGAAGGTGGCGATGTTCTGCGTGTTGATGGCCGCCTCCACCTGGCTGGTGCTGGGCGGCGCACCACCCACCAAAATGGGCACCAGCAGCACCATCAGCACGGCCACGGCCAGGCACGCGGCAATCATGAAGAAGCTCACTTTGCTCTGCCGGTGTTTGGCCACACGGGAAACGGCCACCTCGGGGCCGGTAGAAAGGCCCGTTTTTCTATTCATATACTTTTGCGAGTAGTATACGGTTTTTTGCATAGAGTAAAAACCCACTTTCTCTGGACACAATATTACAGTTTTGAGTGTATCGTTTTATCCAATGTTGGGTTATCGTATCATTTAAATGTGAATAAAATATTAATTCCGTCTATTTTTCTGGATTTTGCACAAATTAAACTTAACAATTTTGTGCCCATTTTACACAAAAAACGAGGACTTGTTTTGTGCGTTTCGCACATATATCTGCCATTTTCTGCTTGCTTCCGCGCTTTTTTGCGCTTTGCAGGGCGCCGACGCACCA
>JBFXKS010000069.1:0-8387 GCA_050173515.1 Oscillospiraceae bacterium
CCAAAGAAAAAAGAGCGGGAACAGGGGCCTTGCCCTTTGCTGCCGCTCTTTTTGTATGTGTCTTGAGAATGCAAAACGTGGGAAAGCCCCGCGCTATTTTTTAGTGTTGCCGGTGCTGAAGCGCTCGCGCATGCTTTTGTTGAAGCCCTTGAGCAGGTCGTAGTTGTCCTCTTTCAGCGTGTTTTCAAACTTCGCCAGTGCGTCGCGCTGGGCGCGGGTGAGCTTCTTGGGCACCTCCACCATCACCCTGACATATTGGTCGCCGCGGCCGCGGCCGTTCACGTAGGGGATGCCCTTGTTTTTCAGGCGGAACACCTTGCCGCTTTGGGTGCCGTCGGGCACGGTGTACTCCACTTTGCCGTCGATGGTGGGCACGGTGACCTTGGCGCCCAGCGCCGCCTGGCTGTAGGTGATGGGCACCGTGACGTGCACGTCGTAGCGCTCGCGCTCGAACATGGCGTCCGGCCGCACGGTGATGATGACGATGAGGTCGCCCGCGGGCCCGCCGTTCAGCCCGGCGTCGCCGTTGCCGCGCTGCACGATGTTCTGGTCGTCGTCCACACCAGCCGGAATTTTCACCTCCAGCTTTTTGGGCGCGCCCACGCGGCCGCTGCCGTGGCATTTCTGGCAGGGCTTTTTGATGATCTTGCCTTTGCCGCCGCAGCGGGTGCACGGGCGGCTCTCCTGCATCATGCCAAAGGCCGTGCGCTTGCTGGACACCACAAAGCCGCTGCCGTTGCACTCGGGGCAGGTCTCGGGCGTGGTGCCCTTCTCGGCGCCGCTGCCGTTGCACTCAGGGCAGACGTCCTGCTTTGTGATGTTGATGGTTTTGGTGGTACCGTGCACGGCCTCCATGAAGGTGAGCACCAGGCTGACCCGGATGTCGGCGCCACGGCGCGGGGCGTTGGGGTTCTGCTGGCGCTGGCCGAAGCCACCGCTGCTGCCGCCGCCAAAGCCACCCCCGAAGAAGGTCTCGAAGATATCGCCAAAGTCCACCCCGGCGCCGCCGCCGCCGAAGCCGCCAAAGCCGCCGCCAAAGCCGCCGGCGCCCGTGCCGGCGCCATAGCTGGGGTCTACGCCCGCATGGCCAAACTGGTCGTAGCGGCCGCGCTTTTCCTTGTCGCTCAGCACTTCGTAGGCTTCGCCCGCCTCCTTGAACTTCGCCTCGGCGTCCTTGTCGCCGGGGTTCAGGTCGGGGTGGTATTTTTTGGCCTTTTTGTGGTAGGCCTTCTTGATCTCAGTCTCGTCAGCGTCTTTGGCAACTCCCAGGACTTCGTAGTAGTCCCTTTTATCCGCCAATCGCCCTCACCTCTCTTTTGGCTGTGCCAGGCAATGATGCCATAAATCTTTGTTGAACTTGTGCAAAGCGGCAAATCTCACAACAGGTGGCCGCGCGCAGTGCACGCGGCCGCCCTGTCATGGATATGGCCTGCCTATTTGTCGTCGTCTATCTCGGTGAAGTCGGCGTCGATCACGTCTTCTTCGCCGGCGTTCTCGGCGGCGGTGGCGTCCTCGGCGGCGGTTTCGTCGCCCGTTTGCTGGTACACCTTGCTGCTCACTTCATACAGGGCCTTTTGCAGCTCTTCCTGCTTGGCCTTGATGTCGTCGAGGTTGTCGCTGTCCAGCGCCACCTTCAGCGCGTCCTTCTTCTCGTTCAGGCTGCTGCGCTCGGCGTCGTCTATCTTGTCGCCCAAATCGGCCAGGGTCTTCTCGGTCTGGTACACCATCTGGTCGGCCGCGTTGCGGGTCTCTATTTTTTCCTTCTGCTTTTTGTCCTCTTCGGCATACTGCTCGGCCTCTTTCACGGCCTTCTCCACGTCATCTTTGCTCATGTTGGTGGAGGCCGTGATGGTGATGCTCTGCTCTTTGCCGGTGCCCAGGTCCTTGGCGGAAACGGCCACGATGCCGTTGGCGTCGATGTCGAAGGTGACCTCTATTTGCGGCACGCCGCGCGGGGCCGCCGGGATGCCGTCCAAATGGAAGGTGCCCAGCTTCTTGTTGTCCTTGGCCATCTCGCGTTCGCCCTGCAGCACGTTCACTTCCACGCTGGGCTGGTTGTCGGCCGCGGTGGAGAAGATTTGGCTCTTTTTGGTGGGGATGGTGGTGTTGCGCTCGATGATCTTGGTGCACACGCCGCCCATGGTCTCGATGCCCAGGCTCAGCGGGGTGACGTCCAGCAGCAGCAGGCCCTTCACGTCGCCGCCCAGCACGCCCGCCTGGATGGCGGCGCCCAGCGCCACGCACTCGTCGGGGTTGATGTCCTTGGAGGGCTCGATCTTCATATAGTCTTTCACGGCGTCCTGCACCGCGGGAATGCGGGTGGAGCCGCCCACCAGCAGCACACGCTGCAACTCGGAGGGCTGCAGGCCGGCGTCTTTCAGCGCACGCTTCACCGGCTCCATGGTCTTGTCTACCAGGTCGGAGGTCAGCTCGTTGAACTTGGCGCGGGTGAGGGTGGTGTCCAGATGCTTGGGGCCAGAGGCGTCGGCGGTGATGAAAGGCAGATTGATCTGCGTGCTGGTGACGCCGGACAGTTCGATCTTGGCCTTCTCGGCGGCCTCTTTCAGGCGCTGGGCGGCCATTTTGTCCTCGCGCAGGTCAATGCCGTTCTCCTTTTTGAACTCCTCGGCCAGCCAGTCGATAACGCGCTCGTCGAAGTCGTCGCCGCCCAGCTTGGTGTTGCCGGCGGTGGACAGCACCTCGGTCACGCCGTCGCCCATCTCGATGATGGACACGTCGAAGGTGCCGCCGCCCAGGTCATACACCATGATCTTCTGGTCGGCCTCTTTGTCCATGCCATAGGCCAGGGCTGCGGCAGTGGGCTCGTTGATGATGCGCTTCACGTTCAGCCCGGCAATGGCGCCGGCGTCCTTGGTGGCCTGGCGCTGGCTGTCGCTGAAATAGGCGGGCACGGTGATGACCGCGTCGGTGACCTTTTCGCCCAGGTAGCTCTCGGCATCGGCCTTCAGCTTGGACAAAATCATGGCCGAGATCTCCTGCGGGGTGTACTTCTTGCCGTCGATCTCCACTTTTTCGTTGGTGCCCATCTTGCGTTTGATGGAAGAGATGGTGCGGTCGGGGTTGGTGATGGCCTGGCGTTTGGCCACCTGGCCCACCAGGCGCTCGCCCGTTTTGGCAAAGCCCACCACCGACGGGGTGGTGCGGCCGCCCTCTGCGTTCGGGATGACGACGGCGTCGCCGCCTTCCATAACAGCGATGCAGCTGTTGGTGGTGCCGAGGTCGATGCCTACGATTTTACTCATAATGGTTGGTCTCCTTTGTGTTTGTGTTATTTAAAAGGTGTTTTTTGTTTTATTTTGGTTGAAATTTTTCTGTGCTGGTTTTGCTAAATTTGATGCGACTATATAAGAATATATCGTTTTTGATGCCAGATTTATGGGGCCACGGCCACCACGGCGTGCCGCACGACGCGCCCGTTTTGGGTGTAGCCTTTTTGCATCACTTTTGTCACGGTGCCGCTCTGGGCGCCGTCGCAGGCCTCCTGCATGCAGGCGTTGTGCAGCTCGGGGTCGAAGGGTTGGCCCAAGGCGTCGATCTCCCTAATGCCCAGTTTTTCAAAGATCTCCTCGCATTTGGCCAGCGTCATCAGCACGCCTTTTTTGTACTCCTCGTCGGTGGTTTGCGCCTGGGCGGCGGCCTCCAGCGTGTCCAGCACGGGCAGCAGCTGGAAGGCCGCATGGCCGACGCCGTTGTTGAAGGCGGCGTCGTGCTCTTTCTGGCTGCGCTTGCGGAAGTTGTCGTACTCGGCCACGGTGCGCAGCAGTTGGTCGTTTGTGGCGTCACGCTCCGCCTGTGCGGCGGCCAGTTTTTCCTCCAAAGCGGCCACTTCGCCTGCCGGGGCAGCGGCCTTGGCCTTGGGGGCTTTCTTCTTGGTGGGTGTCGGGGCTTGCGCGGCAGGATCTTCGTTCATCGGGGTGGCCAGCGGTTCGGTCTCGGTCATGGGGATGACCTCCTTATATTACATGTGGTGGGACGCTAGGCGGCGGTGCCGGAAAGGCCCTTGCCCAGCAGTTCGCTGAAATACTCGAGTTTCGGGATGACCTCGCGGTAACGGATGCGCGCCGGGCCGGCCACCGTGAGGGAGCCCGCCAGGCCGCCGCCCGCAAGGTATTGCCGCGAGATGAGGCACAGCCCGGGCACGGGCGGCTCCAGCTCGTCGCCGAAGATGATGGTGGTGTGGCCGCTGCGCGGGTGGAGGATGGCCTCGATACGCGCGGGCTCGGACACAAGGTCCATGATGGCGCGGAAGCTGCCCTCCAGTTCCGGCCAATACAGCAGATGCTGCTGGCCTTCGAAGTAGAGGTTGTGCTGCCCGGCCTCCTCCAGCAGCGTGAGCGCCGCGGAGAAAATGGGCCAGTTGGGCGGGCCTTTTTCGCCCAGTTCATCCACCATGGCGCGGATGAGCCCGGCGCTCACGTCGGCCTCCGCCACAAAGCGCAGCTGGCGGTTCAGCACCGCGGCAATGCGCGCGGTGTCGCCCTCGGCCAGCTCGGCCTCCACCTTGGCCACCCGGCTGCGCACGCCGCCCGCGCCGGTAACAGCCAGCACGGCCGCGGTGTAGCGGCCCACCTGGATGACCTCGAAATGGGCGATGAAGGTGTTCTCGGCCCGCGGCGTGGTGGCGATGACGGCATGGCCCAGGAAAGCGCTGAGGGTCTTGGCCGCGCCCTGCACCATCTTCTCGGGGTCGTAGTCCAGCTTGTGGAAGGCGGCGTCCATGGCCTGGCGGTCCTGCGTGGGCAGGGCGTCGGGCGTTTGCAGCAGGTTGTCCACGTAATAGCGGTAGCCCTTGGTGGTGGGCACGCGCCCGGCCGAGGTGTGGGGCTGCTCCAGCAGGCCCTGCCGGGTGAGGGCGGCCATCTCGTTTCGCAGAGTGGCCGAGGATACTGCCATGTTGAAATGCCGGCTGAGCAGGTTGGAGCCCACCGGCTCGCCACAGGAGGCGTACAGGGAAACAATCGCCATCATAATGCGCTGCTTCCGGTCGTCCATTGACATGGAGGGTCCTCCGTTTCGACGATATTAGCACTCTTACACTTTGAGTGCTAATACTATTTTACCGCACTTTTCACAGATGTCAAGGGGGTGTGCCCCTTTTTTTGATTTTTCTTTGCAGGGCGCGACAAACAAAGAAAAACACCGCCGT
This sequence comes from Oscillospiraceae bacterium, assembly GCA_050173515.1. Lineage (GTDB taxonomy): Bacteria > Bacillota > Clostridia > Oscillospirales > Ruminococcaceae > JAAYCI01. The sequence continues at coordinate 5,168 of JBFXKS010000069.1, forward strand.
TACGGGTGGGGACGGCGCGAGGCGTGGCGGGCGTTTCCCGAAGAGGCGTCGGCCGCAAGGCGCATCGGGAACAACAGGTCTTTTGCTGTGCGCGAGGAGCCGCGGAAACTAGCCCCGGAGGGGAATATTCGTCACGGCTTCTGCGTTTGCACGCAAAAAGAAAACACCGCCGGTAAAGGCGGTGTTTGACGCGTGCCTGCCCGGTCAGGCCTGGGCGGTGCCCAGCAGGCCCAGCTCGGCGGCGTAGGGTTTCATGCCCTCGACGCACAGGGAGATGAGCTGGGCAAGGTCCATGCCCAGCATGTCGGCGCCCTGCTGGATGACGCCGCGGTCCACCTTGGCGGCAAAGGCCTTGTCCTTGAACTTCTTTTTCACGCTTTTGGGCTCAAGGTCGGCAATGCCGTTTGGCCGCATGCGGGCGGTGGCAGAGATGAGCCCGGTGAGCTCGTCCACGGCGTACAGGCTTTTTTCCAGCGTCGTCTCGGGCTCAACGTCGCTGCACAGGCCCCAGCCGTGTGCCAAAATGGCGCGCACGGCCTCGCCGTCCACCCCGGCGGCGGCCAAGGGTTCGGCGGTGTGCTGCAAATGCTCGGTGGGGTGCTGCTGGTAGTCGTAGTCGTGCAAAAGGCCGATGGCCTGCCAATACGCCACGTCTTCGCCGTAGTGGGCGGCCATGGCGGCCATGGCGCCGCTGACGGCCAGCGCGTGCTGCAGCAGGTGGGCCTCGGTGGTGGTGGTCTCCAAAAGGGCGCGGGCCTTGTCTTGCGTCAGTTTATCCATGCCATGCCTCCTGTTTTTTCGTACACGTATATGATATAATAATACATAATTTATATTAAGACAAGAGACGGGGTGCGCCATGGGAAAAGACATCGCAAAACTGGTGGAAGTGGCGGCCGGCCGCGCGCAGCCGGACCTGGTGTTCAAGAATTCCAACATCGTGAACGTGTTCACCGGCGAGATAAAGCCGGGGGACCTGGCGCAGGCCGACGGCTACATTGCCGGGGTGGGGCAGTACAGCGGGCCCAAAGATGTGGACAGCACCGACCGCTACCTGTGCCCCGGCTTTGTGGACGCCCATGTGCACATCGAGAGCACCATGGTGCTGCCGGGCGAGCTGGTGCGTATGGTGCTGCCGTGGGGCACCACCACCATGATCGCCGACCCGCACGAGATCGTGAACGTGTGTGGGGCGAAGGGCATGCAGTTCATGCTGGATGCCAGTCGGGATCTGCCGTGCAACCTGTACTATATGCTGCCCTCGGCGGTGCCGTCCACCACATTCGAGACGGCGGGCGCCGCCTTTACCGAAGAAGAGATGCGCCCGTTTTTGAGCGACCCGCATGTGTTGGGGCTGGGCGAGGCCATGCAGTTTACCGACGTGGTGGCCGGCCGTGGGCACATCATGCAGCTGCTGGAGGCTTTTCAAGGGCGGCCCATAGACGGGCACGCGCCGGGGCTCTCGGGTCAGGCGCTGCAGGCCTATGCGGCGGCCGGGGTGCGCTCGGAGCACGAGAGCACCACCTATGCCGAGGCGGCCGAAAAGGCGTGCGCGGGCATCGCCATCATGGTGCGCGAGGGCAGCGCCGCCCACAACCTGGCGGCCATCGTGGGCGGCCTGGTGGACCAGGACATGCCCACCGACCAGTTCATGTTCTGCACCGACGACAAACACCTGGACGACATCAACCGCGACGGGCACATCCGCTGGAACGTGAAGCTGGCCATCGAGGCGGGCATGGCCCCGGTGGATGCCATCCGCATGGCCACGCTGAACGCGGCGCGGCACTATGGCCTGCATGACATCGGGGCCATCGCGCCCGGCTACAAGGCGGACATCGTGATGCTGAGCAGCCTGAAGCAGGTGGCGGTGGAGCGGGTGTACAAAGACGGCATCTCGGCGGCGGCGCGCCTGGCCGACGTGCCGGCCTTCTGCCCGGCAGACGGGGAGATACTGCACTCGGTGAAGGCGCCCGAGCTGAGTGTGGCCGACCTGAAGCTGGCGGTGGACGGCGAGACCGATGTGATAGAGATGGTGCCCTACCAGCTGGTGACGCGGCATTTGCGTGAAGCGGTGCCCTGTGAAAACGGCTTTTTTGTGCCGGACGAGACCTACTCGAAGCTGTGCGTGGTGGAGCGGCACGGCAAAAACGGCAACATTGCACTGGCGCCGCTGAAGGGCTATGGCATCACCGGCGGGGCGGTGGCCACCACGGTGGCCCACGACAGCCACAACATCATTGCCGCCGGAGACAACGACGCCGACATCGTGCTGGCGGTGAACCACCTGCGCGAGATGGGCGGCGGCTACGTGCTGGTGGGCGCCGGCGAAGTGATCGGCGAGGTGCCGCTGGCCGTGGGGGGCATCATGAGCACGGGCACCGCAGAAGAGGTGCAGTGGAGCGTGGGCGAGATCATCCAGCTGGCCGGCGAGATGGGCATCCCCTATTTTGTGGACCCGTTCACCAGCCTGTCCTTCATGGCGCTGCCGGTCATCCCCGCCTTGCGCCTGACCGACAAGGGCCTGTTCGACGTGGAGCGCTTTGAGCTGATACGTTCATAGCATGGCGATGAGGCGACAAAAAAGTCCGGCCACGGGCAAAGCCGTGGCCGGACGGGTGTTTTTCAGCTCAGCTTTTGGCAAGCCCGCGGTGGGCCCGCTGGGTGACCTGCAGCATGCCATAGAGCAGCAGGGTATTGATGGGCAGCAGCAACAGGTTGGTGGGCACGCGCAGCAGCACCAGCCCCAGCCAGGCCTGGCCGTACAGCATAGACAGCCACAGCGGGTTCAGCAAAAAGCTGACCAGCACGATGGAGGTGAGGCAGGCGGCGCCCGCCCGCCACAGCCGCACCGGCCGCCGCCACAGAAAACAGCCGTAGATGACGCCGTTGAGGAAGGCGTTGAAGGTGAAGCCGAAAAAGTAGGCGCCTTCGGGGCGGATGAGGTAGCCGAGGACGTCCACCACCATGGCCGAGAGCCCGGCCACCAGCGGGCCGTACAGATAGCCCGAGAGCGCGGTGGCCAAAAAGGTGAAGCTGATGCGCAGCAGCTGGCCGATGGGGATGTAGAGCGCCTTGATGGCGGTACCCAAGGCGGCCAACATGCCGCCGGCCGCCAGGCTGCGCACCTGCTTCAGCTGCCGGGCGGCGGCGCGCCAGTAGCCGGGGCGAAAAATGTTTTGTTGCATGAAAAAACCTCTCTATACAGTGGGCCGACGGT
>JBFXKS010000070.1:0-8333 GCA_050173515.1 Oscillospiraceae bacterium
GGATCTTTCAAGATCCGGTCTTTCAACTCTTGCTGGTTGATGGTCAAGACACCCTTTTCGATCTTGGTTTTGTCACCAAACTGAATGTCTTTGATGTTCGTGTAATCCAGTGTCAGTTTCATAGGCCATTCCTTTCTGTGAAATTAGAAGAACACTTCCAAAATTAATCTCGGCATTCTACTTCCCTATTTAAAAGACTGCTCCAAAGGCGGCGTTTGCCACCATCGAACAGGACGTTCCCCCAAACAGCAAAGTGCCTTGTATGCCATACAAATTATAGCGTGGCCACCGCGCGCTGGCAAACAACAGTGCTGTCGCCTGCGTAACGGTTTGTTTCACGAGAACAGGGCACGGGGCCGAAAAGGCGCTTGCGAACCAAAACCGCACCGCCGCCAAAGTTTCACGCAGCTTTCCCATTGTGCCATAAAAATGTGAAATTAATTTGGAAATCTGCCATAAGTGAATTGCCCCACCGCCGGTAACACGTCGTTCAAAATCAGTCTTTTCGAAACCTCTGTTTACCGGCGGCGGGATAACCATTTTAAGTTTTTAGGATTCGCTGGTCGTCACGACTTCGAAGTGGTCCTTCTGGCCGGGCGCCTGCAGCATCTCCATCGCCTTGTTCACAAAGCGGCGGCGGCTCTCCTTCTCGGCCTCGCCACCACCCAGCGAGTAATCGCTGGCCGGGCAAACCAGGCGGTAGCCACGGATCAGGCGGGTAACGCCCACCAGCATGGCGGCGTCGGTGACGGAAGCGATCTGCACCACGGGAATGCCTTCTTTTTCCAGCTCACTGTTGATCGTTGCACCGCAACGAGTGCTGGTGCCTCACGTGGAGGTGAGAATGGCGGCCGTGATGCCCTGCTCTTTGAAGCGGGCGGCGATCTCTTTGCCGATGCGGCGCGCGTCTTCGATGGCGGCGCAGTTGCCGCTGGCCACGAAGATGCCGTCGTACACCTTGCCGATGACGCCTTTTTCTTCCAGCTCTTTCAGCACGTCTATCGGGCAGATGCGGTTCAAATCTTCCAAACCGTAGGTGCCGTCATAGCCGGTGTGATGCACTTCGATGGGGCCGTCGAACATGGTGCTGATGGTGTACTCGCCCCAGGTGGTGCTGTTGTGGGCCTTGATGCCGTCGGGGTTGCCCTTCGGGGTCACGCCGGCGTCGGTCACCACGGCCACCACGGCCTTGGACAGGTCTGTGATGGGATCGGGAGATGCGTAGGAGGTGTCGTAGTCGGGGAACTCCGCCTCGCTCTCATAGGGTTCGCCCTTCAGGCGGGCCAGCAGCATCTTGATGCCGCGCTCGCCGGCGACATCTTCGGTCTGGTAGTTCAGCAGCTGGTCGCGCTTGATGTAACCCTCCAGCTTGGCCGGGCCGATCTTGCCGCCGTCCACCAGGCGTTTGCCGATGTCCACCATCTTCGGCACGGCATTGCGCATGTCGCCCGCCGAAATGGCCGTTTTGATGACGTAGGTCTTGGTGCGGTACACTGCGGCGCCCGGGTTCTCCTCGTACATGCCGGTCACGGTGGGAATCTCGAACTTCTCGGCCACAGCCTCGCACATACGGCCACAGTTCAGGCCATAGCGGCCGGCGTTGAAGGCCGGGCCGGCGATGAACAGGTCGGGTTTGTACTTCTCGATCAGGGCCAGCCCTTCCGGCACGGCCTTTTCGGGATTGTCTGCCAAGTAGTTGTCGCCGCAGACGATGCAGGCGACCACTTCGCCCCAATCACCCAACTGCGCCTTCACGGCCGCGCCGGGACCAATGGGGGTCTCGGAAACAGAATAGCCCACGCCGGCCTGGTCCTCGCCGCCGATCTGGCCAAAAAACTGGTTCATATAACATACAACACGTTTTTTATCCACTGTCTTGCGCTCCTTTCCACAAAGTCAATAATTAGAAGTCCATGCCTTGGGCGTGGGCATTACCGGTCTGGCACAGCCAGCCAACCAGGTTGAACGCACTGTTTCGGACGGTCTCGCCGGCATACTGCTTGTCGTAGGTCTGCGAGGCGATGAAGAGGGCCTTCTTGCCGTCGCCGCCGTCTTTGGCGCCAATGATGCGGTCCATGGGCGGGGCGACGACTTCCTGAAAGTACATGCCCGACTGGACGATGGTCTTCAGGTTGGTGTCGTCGAACAGCATCTCATGGCTCAGGTTGGTGTTCTGGTTCAGCGCCTGGATCATCGGCACGGCGGCGATGCCGCGCTTCTCGCACTCGGAGGCGGCCATGCCCTCGTCCACGTGGGAGGCGCCGCCAAAGGTCTTGGTCATCAGCACGCCGTCGCAGTGGAAGACGTCCTTCATCGTGTTGGCGATCATCATGGCAGCAAGGCCGCGGCGATGGTCGTCGGTGTTGGTGGTGCCCAGCATGTAGCCGGCAAAGTTCAGCTCTTTGCCATGGCGGCGGAACAGCCCCATGATGATGGCGTGGTTCTGCTGCGCATAGGTCTCGGCCATGTGGTAGCCGTGGCCCCAGGCCACCGCGCCGTCCATCACTTCGCTGGGCTGGATGACCAGCGGGAAGGAATCCGGGATGGGAAAGCCGTAGAAGATGGGCTCGGGCACGTTCTCGTACTGATACTGGGCAGCATACACCTGCTGGTAGTAGCCAATGTTGGGCAGGCCGGGGGTCAGGGTCTCGTTGTCCAGCACCTCGCTGTCGTCGGGCTTCAGGTCAAAAGCGGCCTTGGCCAGGTAGACGCCGGCGCCATAGCAAGCCTTGCGGATGCTGGCGGCGAAATCCCACTGGTCGATGGCGCTGTTGTCGGCCTTGATGCAGTGGATGGTGAGGTGGCACAGCTGGCTGTAGTCGGTCAGCTCTGCGGCCGGGCCGATCATGTCCAGGTTGCCGATACGGGCGCCCTTCCAGAAATGGTTGGTGTCCTGGATGATGATGCTCATGCCCTTCAGGCAACGCGTGGTGCCCTCGCCCGGCGTCACGGAAAAGTCGGACAGTACGCCTGCCCAGTCGTTGCCCTCCAGTTTGGCGCGCGGCTCGATCATATCAACGATGTTGATGATGCGAACGCTCTCGCCGGGACGGGCAATGTCGAACCTCACATCTTTGATGAAAGGGTCTTTCAGGATCCGGTCTTTCAGTTCTTGCGTGTTGACGGTCAAGACGCCCTTGTCGATCTTGGTTTTGTCACCAAACTGGATGTCTTTGATATTCGTGTACTCAAGTGTCAGTTTCATGGGCCTGTTCCTTTCTGTGAATTTGTGAAACACCAAACGTTCTACCTGTAAGCCTCCAAAGCCTCCTTCCAAAGTTCCGCCCTTCAAAGTGCCCGCCGGCCCCCCGGCCTTTGGGCACATTCAAAACGGTTCTGCAAACAGATTCGTTCCTACTTTAACAAGTAGCAACTAAAACAGTACCTTCGACAATTATATATCACACACCGCCCCGGCACAAACAACAGTATTGCTTCCAGCGTAACGGTTTGTTACACTTCAACAAATCTGTCCGCTTCGCAATAAATTGTTTTGCATCCGCCGTGCCCGGATTGTTTACTTTTCGTGCCGCGTCATTTATAATCTACATGTCCCACGGGCGGTTTCCTCCAGCGCCACTGTCTTTCCAAAAACGCCGTCCGTCCGCGCTTCACCGGGCGTTTTTTCGCCCACAGGCACACCCATCAAAGTTCTGCATTAAAGTTCTGTATTGATGAATAAAGTGATGTATAGTATAATATAGGTTACGGAAAGGTTTCCACCTGTATTTGCCCGCAAGCCGCAGGCATTGGCCCGCCGCCGTTTTTGCGGCCCGGCGCGGCGCCCTGGGGCGAAGGGAAAGGAGCTCAAATCACTTTGGACATCAACAAGCTGGAATATTTTCTGTGTGTGTGCAAGTACCTGAATTTCTCGAAAGCCGCCGAGGAATTGTACGTGACCGCACAGGGCCTGAACGTAGCCATCAGCCGCATGGAGAAGGACCTGAACACCAAGCTGTTCATGCGCACATCCAAAGGCCTGGTGCTCACAGACAGCGGCTTTCGCCTGAAAGAGACGGCCGAGACCATCGTGGGCGAGTTCAACAACTACCAGACACGCCTGCACAACAAGGACACCATCTATGTGGCCAGCATGCACTATGTGTACACCGCGCTGCCGGTGCCGGTGCAGCGGCTGCTGATGGGCCTGGAGCCCGGCCACCAGGTGAAGTTCTCCGAGCACAGCTGCGAGAACTGCGAGGCGCTGTTGTTGCGCGGCGAGATCGATTTCGCCATCGCCACACCCTTCATCTCCAACTCTGAGTTTCTGGTGCGCAAGCTCTTCACCGCGCGCATCGCCGTGCTGGTGAACAGCCAGTCGCCCTATGCCGGCGAAGACCTCTCTGACATGCGCATGCTGGACGGCGTGAAGATGCTGACCACCAGCAAAACCAGCAAGACCTACCTGGTGCTCATGGCGCACTGCCAGGAAAAGTCGGTGGCGCCCAAGATCATGTTCGAGGTCTACCACCCGTCCTCCATCATCGGCATCGTGCGCAGCAACCCCGACATCGTGGGCGTGTTCCCGGAATATTTTTTGAACGGCATGGACCTTGAGGGCCTGCGCATCTTCTATTTGCATGAGGCCGACATCGACTTCGACCTATCCCTCATCAAAAACGTCTCCCGCGTGCAATCCAACCGCGCCATGTCATTCGAGCAACATCTGTTCTCCCTGATGCGCAGCGCACATGACTAGCGCACCGCCTGAACGTGTTCACTCTTTTATGTGGCCGAGCAAAGAAAGGTGGGACAGGCATGGAACAGGAAAACCATCTGTACGAACACGACGTCGTCTTTCGTCCGCCGCCAGAGCACAACAGCATCCTTGTGGAGATTGCCGTGGGCTGCACCTACAGCAAATGCACCTACTGCGCCTGCACCATTCCCGGCGCCGACCCCTTCCATCTCATCCCGATGGAAAAGGTGGAACGCAACATCGCCATTTTGGCGGCCGAGCCCAAAAACCGCACCAAAGACACCGTCTTCTTTTTGGGGCTGAACGTTTTCGCCCTGAGCACCGAGCGCCTGCTGGACCGCTTTGCCCTGGTGTTCAAGTACATGCCCTGGGTCAAACACATCAGCATGTATGCCCGCGCCGACGACGTGCTGCACAAGAACCGCCAGCAGCTGGAAGAGCTGAAGATGAGCGGCCTGGGCGACCTTTACATCGGGCTGGAGAGCGGCAGTGACAAGGTGCTGCGCCTGTGCCAGAAAGGCGTTACCGTGGCGCAGATGTTGGAGGCCTTCCAAACGCTGGACAGCCTTGGCATCCCGTACGATTTGAGTTCCGTTGTGGGGCTTGGCGGGCGTGAGTTGTGCTGGGAGCATGCCACCCAAACCGCCGCTCTCTATAACCAAATCCACCCTAAAACCATCCGGATCATGGCCCTGACCGTGTGGCCGGGCACCCAGATGGATGAGGAGATAAAGGCGGGGCGCTTCACCAAGCTGACGCCTGAAGAGGAGGTATTGGAACAGAGGCTTTTACTGGGGGAACTGACCTTGGACGAGTGTGTTTTCATCGCGTCGCACATGTCCAACAGCATTCCGCTCTCTGGCCTGCTACAGCGGGACAAAGAGGCCATGCTGGACAAGATGGATGAGCTGATATACACCTTCGACCTGACCAAAATTCAGAAAAAACCGCTGGCCCCAACCGCCGGCTGGTAAAAAACGGAAGGAGCACTTTTTTATGAGCGACACTGTATACGACGTAATTGTTATCGGGGCGGGCCCGGCCGGTTTGACCTCCGGTTTATATGCGGGGCGGTCCCGCCTGAAGACCCTGATCATCGAAAAGCAGAAAGACGGCGGCCAGATCGTCATCACGGCCGAGCTGGAGAACTATCCCGGCTGTATCGAAGGGGAGACCGGGCCCTCCATCATCGACCGCATGGTGAAGCAGGCCGAGCATTTCGGCGCCGAGAAAGTCTTCGATAACATCGTCAAGGCCGATTTGTCCGGCGACATCAAGGTGCTCACCGGCGAGAAGGCCGAATACCGTGCCAAATCCGTCATCATCGCCACCGGCGCCTTCCCGCGGCCCATCGGCTGCCCGGGCGAGACCGAGCTGGTGGGCAAGGGCGTGTCCTACTGCGCCACCTGCGACGCCGCCTTCTTTGAAGACATGGAAGTGTACGTGATGGGCGGCGGCGACACCGCCGTGGAAGAGGCCATGTACCTTACCAACTACGCCCGCAAGGTCACCGTCATCCACCGCCGCGACGAGCTGCGCGCCGCCAAGAGCATCCAGGAGAAGGCCTTTGCCAACCCCAAGATGAACTTCATGTGGGACTCCGTCATCACCAAGCTGGAGGGCGACGGCCTGCTGGAGCGCATGACCGTGAAGAACGTAAAGACCGGCGTGGAGACCGTGATCGACGCACCGGAAGAGGACGGCACCTTTGGCGTGTTCGTGTTCATCGGCTTCGACCCGCACAACGAGATCTTTGAGGGCCAGGTCACCATCGAGGACGGCTACATCATCACCGATGAAGACATGAAGACCAACATCCCCGGCGTGTTCGCCGCCGGCGACAACCGCAAAAAGAGCCTGCGCCAGGTGGTCACCGCCGCGGCCGACGGCGCCATTGCCGCCATGCAGGCCTACCACTATCTCACCTAAGTTACCCTGTTGCCAGCCAACCCCATTTTGGTTATGTAAAGCCCACTCAAATGCGAAAGGATGATAGTAATGCTTGAACTGAACAAAGAAAATTTTGAAGCCGAAGTGCTGCAGGCCGAAGGCCCCGTGTTTGTGGATTTCTCCAGCGACGGCTGCGTGCCCTGCCAGGCGCTGATGCCCTTCGTGCACAAGATTGCCGACGAGTACGAAGGCAAACTGAAATTTGCCCACCTGAACATCACCTCTGCCCGTCGCCTGGCCATTGGCCAGAAGATCCTCGGCGTGCCGGTCATGGCCATCTACAAAAACGGCGAGAAGGTGGAAGAGCTGGTGAAGGACGACGCCACCGAAGCCAACATCGAAAAGCTCGTCCAGAAGTACGCCCAGTAAGTTCGCCTGTGTGATCCCTTACAGCGAACCGGTAACGGTGCCGGTTCGCTGTTTTGCTTATCCACCCTGTGCCGGGCCCGGCACACCAGTTTTTTGCCTCATCGCCAGGAGGTGACGGCTTTTGGAACAGAAAGATGCGCTGACCCAGTTCGTTGCCGGCGGCGGGTGAGCGGCCAAGCTGGGGCCGGGTGCCCTTTCAGAGATTTTGGCCGACCTGCCCAAAGTGCAAGACCCCGCGCTGATCGTTGGCTATGAGACGGCCGACGACGCCTGTGTGTACCAGGTGAGCGACGAGCTCGCCATCATCCAGACGGTCGACTTCTTCCCGCCCATGGTGGACGACCCCTACCTGTTTGGGCAGATCGCCGCGGCCAACGCGCTGTCGGACGTGTACGCCATGGGCGGCGTGGCGAAGCTGGCCATGAACCTGCTGTGCGTCAACTCGTGCCTGGACACCAGCATCACGCGCGATATTTTGCGCGGCGGCGCCGACAAGGCCGTGGAGGCCGGCTGCGTCATCTCCGGCGGGCACACCATCGAGGACCCCGTGCCCAAATACGGCCTCAGTGTCACCGGCTTTGTGCACCCACAAAAGATACTGCGCAACACCGGCGCGCAGGTGGGCGACGTGCTGGTGCTCACAAAACCGCTGGGCGCGGGCATTTTGCTCACCGCGCTGAAGGCCGGCCTTGTGATAGACGCCGAGTGCAAGCCACTGTTCGAGAGCATGGTGATGCTGAACAAGGCGGCCATCGAGGCGGCCGACGGCCTGGACGTGCACGCCTGCACCGACATCACCGGCTTTGGCCTGTTGGGCCACACCTACGAGATGGCCGCCGGCTCAGACATCACCATCTGCCTCAGCGCAGGCCAGCTGCCCATTTTCCCGCTGGCCGAGCAGATGGCGCTGGAGGGCCTGATACCGGCGGGCGCCTACCGCAACCTGGACTATGTGAAGCCCCACCTGCTGCTGGCCGATGCCGTGCGCCAGTCGCTCGTGGATATCGCGGCCGACCCGCAGACCTCGGGCGGGCTGTGCTTGGCGCTGCCCGTGGCCGACGCAAAAACGCTGATGGCACGCCTGGAGGCCGCCGGCGTCACCGCCGCCTGCGTGGGCCATGTGAAAGCCGCCGGCGAGCATGCCGTGGAGCTGATGGCCTAAGCACGAACCACAACGCGCACCACCCCTGGGCCGAAGCGACACCGCTTCGGCCTTTTTATTGCGCAGTACCCCATGCATCATTGAACATTATTTGCGGATATGTTACTCTCAGAGTCAAGGAGTGTGGCCTTGGGGCCCGCCGCTTTTCTGGTG
>JBFXKS010000071.1:0-8299 GCA_050173515.1 Oscillospiraceae bacterium
GTACAACATCCAGGGCGCGGAGAACAAGGTGGTGTTCCGCCACGCGGCCAACCGCACCCTGCCGGACGCCTGGGCCAACCGGCCCAAAAAAGGCTTCCCGGTGCCCATTCGCCACTGGCTGCGCGATGAGACCTATTACCGGCAGGTGCGCGATTTGTTTGCGGCCACGGCGGCGCAGGAGTTCTTTGACCAAAAGAAACTGCTGAAGCTGCTGGACGACCACCATGCCGGGCGCGCGCAAAACGGGCGCAAGATTTGGACCGTATACACCTTTTTGGTGTGGCGGCAGCGGTTTTTCGAACAAGAGGCCGGCTGAAACGAACAAAAAGTTATAAATAGTACATATAAAGATAGAAATAAATAACCGGACGCATGACGGGAGCTGAATACAGATGGCTAAAGAGAAGTATTATATCACCACGGCGATCGCCTATACCTCGCGCAAGCCGCACATCGGCAACAGCTACGAGGTGGTGTTCACCGACGCGGTGGCGCGGCTGAAACGCCTGCAGGGGCGGGACGTGTTTTTCATGACCGGCACCGACGAGCACGGGCGCAAAAACGAGGAGTCGGCGCTGGAGATGGGCGTGACGCCGCAGGCCTATGTGGATGAGATCGCCGGGCAGATCAAGGACATCTGCGACTTGCTGAACGTGAGCTACGACAAGTTCATCCGCACCACCGACGCAGAGCACATCAAGGCCGTGCAGGCCATTTTCCAGAAGCTGTACGACCAGGGGGACATCTACAAGTCGAAATACGAGGGCTGGTATTGCCTGCCGGACGAGAGCTTTTACACCGACAGCCAGCTGGTGGACGGAAAATGCCCGGACTGCGGCCGCCCGGTGGAGCGCGCCAGCGAAGAGGCCTATTTCTTCAAGATGGGCAAGTATCAAAAGCAGCTGGAGGCGCACATAGAGCAGAACCCGGGCTTCATTTTCCCGGAGAGCCGCAAAAAAGAGATGGTGAACAACTTCTTGAAGCCCGGCCTGCAAGACCTGTGCGTCACGCGCTCGTCGTTTTCGTGGGGCGTGCCGGTGCCGTTCGACGCGGGGCATGTCATCTATGTGTGGATCGACGCACTGTCGAACTATATCACCGGGCTGGGCTACACGCCGGGCGCGCCGGGCCCGCTGTACCAGAAATACTGGCCGGCCGAGGCCCATGTCATCGGCAAGGACATTCTGCGCTTTCACACCATCTACTGGCCCATTTTGCTGCTGGCGCTGGGCGAGCCCTTGCCCAAAAGTGTGTTTGGGCACCCGTGGTTGCTCAGCGGCGAGGACAAGATGAGCAAGAGCCGCGGCAATGTGATCTATGCAGACGACTTGGCGAAGACCATCGGCGTGGACGGCGTGCGCTACTACCTGCTGGCCGAGATGCCCTATGCACAGGACGGCACCATCACCTACGAGCGCGTGTTCGAGCGGTACAACGCCGATTTAGCGAATACATTGGGGAACCTTGTGAACCGCACCATCGCCATGACGCACAAGTATTTTGGCGGTGTGCTGCCGGCCGAGCGCCGGCCCGAAGCGCTGGACGAAGAGCTGGCTGCCGCGGCGGGCGCGGCGCGCGAAAAGATGATGGCGCAGCTGGACGCCTTCCGCGCGGCGGACGCCGTGGAGGCGGTGATCGCGCTGGCGAAGCGGGCCAACAAGTACATCGACGAGACGAGCCCGTGGGTGCTGGGCAAAGAGGGCGGGCAGAACGACCGCCTGGCCGCCGTGCTGGGCAACCTGCTGGAGGTGGTGCGGGTGCTGGCGGTGCTGCTGCAGTCGTTTTTGCCCGATACCGCGCAGGAGATGTTCCGCCAGCTGAGCTGCCCGGAGGAATACCGCAGCCTTGAGAGCATCGAGCATTTTGGCGACGCGCCCAATTTTGTGCCACAGCCGCCGGTGCCGTTGTTTGCGCGGCTGGACACCCAAAAGCTGCTGGAGGCACTGGACGAAGAGGCGCCGGGGCCCACACCGGCCGAGGAAAAGGCGGCGCGCGCGGCCGACAAGGACGCCCCCTGCAAGCCGCCGAACACCGAGCCGGTGCAACAGGCGGAGATAAGCTATGACGCGTTTATGCAGACGGAGCTGCTGGTGGGGCAGGTGCGCGCATGCGAAAAGGTGGAGAAGGCGGACAAGCTCTTGAGGCTGACCGTGTTCGACGGCACGCGCGAGCGCACCATCGTCAGCGGCATTGCCCAATGGTATGCCCCCGAGGACCTGGTGGGCAAAAAAGTGGTGGTGGTGGCCAACCTGAAGCCGGCCAAGCTGCGCGGCATCGTGAGCGAGGGCATGATATTGGCCGCCGACGGCGCAGCCGGCGAGGCGCAGGTGGTGTTTTTGCCGGACGATGCCGTGCCGGGCAGCCGGGTGCGGTGAGAAGGCAGGCCGGAAAAAAAGAAGCCCAAGCGCCGCCGCCGACGGGCGGAAAAGCCATAGGGACAGGGAGATGAAACCATGGAACGCCTGATTTTCGACACACACGCCCACTACACGTCCCGGGCGTTCAACAAGGACCGCGCCGAGCTGCTGGCCGGCCTGTCGGGCCAAGGCGTGGCGCTGGTGGTGGACTGCGCCACCGACTTTGCCACCAGCATGAAGAGCATCGCGCTGGCCGAACAGTACGACTGGATGTACTCGGCGGCGGGCATCCACCCGGAGAGCCTGATCGAAGACGACGCGTCCACCACCACCCGCTTCCATGGGGACTGGGCCCGCGAGATGGCGGAGATAGAGCCGCTGTACGAGCACCCGAAAGTGGTGGCCGTGGGCGAGTGCGGGCTGGACCACCACTGGCCGGTGCCCCACGATATGCAGCTGCAGATGTTCGAGGCGGAGATACGCACCGCGCTGGAGCACGAGCTGCCCATCATCGTGCACGACCGCGAGGCGCACGCCGAGGTGTACAGCCTGCTGAAAAAGTACAAACCGAAAGCGGTGCTGCACGCGTATTCCGGCTCGGCCGAGGACGTGAAGTGGCTGTGCGCACAGGGGGTGTACATCAGCTTCACCGGCGTGGCCACGTTCAAGAACGCGAAACGCCCGCTGGAGGCCGCCGCCGCAGTGCCCATAGAGCAGATCATGCTGGAGACGGACTGCCCGTATATGGCGCCGGAGCCCTACCGCGGCAAGCGCAGCGACAGCGGGATGATCCGGTACACGGCGGCGCGCATCGCCGAGGTACGGGGTATGGAAACCGAGGCGCTGCTGCGGCAGACGCTGGAAAACGGAAAGCGGTTTTTTAATAAGATTTAGGGTGCGGGTCGTACTTTTGGTGGGTCCAAAAGTAAGGTCATCGCCCTGCTCAAAAGCTGACCATTCTCGCAAGCCAACGCTCGTGCTTCGCGCCCTGCCTTTTTGCTGCTTTTGGACGCGACCATAAGCAAGGTCATCGCTCTGCGTGGAGGTTTGCCTTGCCGCAAAAGCCGTAAACCAAAAGAATAAACCGGGTTGACAGGGGCCCGCAGATGCCCTACACTGAACAGCAGAGCGCAAAGCGAGGTGGGGCGATTGAGCACCAAAAGTGAGTTGCTGCGCCTGCTGGAGACGCGGCGCCCGCAGGTGCTGTCGGGCGCGGAGGCCGCCGCACAGCTGGGGGTGAGCCGCGCGGCCGTGTGGAAGGCGGCACAGAGCCTGCGCGGCGAAGGGCATCTGGTAGAGGCCGTGGCGGGCAAAGGCTACCGGCTGGCACAGGATAGCGATGTGGTGACGGCCGAGGCACTGGACGTGCTGATGGCGGCGCCCAAGGCGCCGGTGCGCGTGTATGACGAGGTGGACTCCACCAACCGGGTGGCCAAAAGCTGGGCGATGGAGGGCGCGCCGCACGGCAGCTGGGTGGTGGCCCGGCGGCAGACGGCCGGGCGCGGGCGCCTGGGGCGCAGCTTTGCCAGCCCGCCAGGCGGGCTGTATCTCAGCATGGTGCTGCGGCCGGGCCAGGGCGTACAGGAGCCGGGGCTGGTGACATCGGCGGCGGCGGTGGCCGTGTGCCGGGCGGTGGCGGGCCTTTATGGGATAGAGCTGGGCATCAAATGGGTGAACGACCTGTTTTTGAGCGGCAAAAAATGCTGTGGGATACTGACCGAGGCGGCCACCGATATGGAGAGCGGCGCGGTGGACCATCTGGTGGTGGGCATCGGGCTGGATGTGACGACGACCGATGCGGATCTTGGCGAGGAAGTGTCAGAAATCGCCACTTCATTGTTCCCGGGCGGCGGGGTGCCGGGCGGCACCGCGCGCTTGGCCGCAGAGATCCACCGGCAGGTGCTGGCGCTGTTCGGCGCGCTGCCAAACCGCGATTTTTTGGCGGAATACCGAGCGCGCAGCACCGTGCTGGGGCGGCCGGTGACGGTGCTGGCAACGCCGCCCTACCGCGCACAGGCCGTGGCCATAGACGACGAGGCGCGGCTGGTGGTGCGCACACAGGCGGGCGAGCAGCGCCGGCTGGCCTGGGGCGAGATCAGCGTGCGGCCAGAGGAGCAGGACCTGTTTTAAAATGCGCAATATAGCCCAAAATGGTGGATTTGAAAACAGACGTCAAGGCACACAAATACCGCTCGGACGGAGAAAGGGGATGGCGGCATGCAGGCGGGTGCGCGCACGCGTACGCTGGCACTGGCTGCGCTGATGGCGGCGCTGTTGGCCGTGCTGGCGCCGGTCACTGTGCCGGTGGGGCCGGTGCCCATCACGCTGGCCACCTTTGCGGTGTTTTTGGCCGGGGCCATGCTGCCGCCCACGGCCGCGGCGGCCAGCATGGCCACCTACCTTTTGCTGGGCGCGGTGGGCCTGCCGGTGTTCTCCGGTTACCGCGGCGGGCTGCAGGTGCTGGTGGGGCCCACCGGCGGCTACCTGTGGGGCTATTTTGTGGTGGCGGTGGTGCTGGCGCTGGCGGTGCGGCGCACGCAGCGGTTTTGGCTGCGGTTTGCCGCGGCCATGGCCGGCATGGCCGGCTGCTACCTGCTGGGCAGTGTGTGGTACATGGTGGTGACGGGCACCCCGTTTTGGAGCGCAGTGGCCCTGTGTGTGGTGCCGTTTGTTTTGCCCGATATGCTGAAGGCGCTGTTGGCGCTGGCGCTGGCCCAGCGGCTGCGGCTGGCCGGGCGCAGAGAGGGATGAAGGCATGGAAAATGTGGAGATAGAGCGCAAATGGCTGATGGACGGCTTTCCAGCCCTTGCCATGCGGGATGAGACAGAGATGGAGCAGGGCTACCTGGTGTTCGAGCCATTGACGGTGCGTATCCGCAAAAGCCGGGCACACGGGCAGCAGACGTGCTGGCTGACCATCAAAGGCAGAGGGGAGCTGAGCCGCACCGAGGTGGAGACCCCGCTTTCGGCGCAGCAGTACGCGGCGCTGGTGCCGCTGTTGGCGCTGCCGGTGGTGAAAAAACGCATGCGCACCTATGTGCTGCCCGGTGGCGAGGTGCTGGAGTGTAGCCTGGTGGACGAGGGTGAGCCCACGGCCATTTACTACGCCGAGGTGGAGTTCGAAAGCGAAGACGCGGCGCGGGCCTTTGTGCCGCCCGGCTGGCTGGGCCGGGAAGTGACGAACGAGCATGGCCAGAGCATGGCCGCCTATTGCCGCAGAAAGCATGGGCTGCCGGTGCCAAACGACATGTGAAAGGCGGCCGGGCCTTTGTGCATCACATATGAAAAAGCGCTTCGCCAAAAGGCGAAGCGCTTTGCTTTTGCACATGGGAAAGACTATTTCGCGTCTTGCGCGGCGTTGGCCCGCTTCATCATGCGGGAGACGCTGCGGCTGGCGGTGTTGCGGTGAATGAGGCCTTTGCCGCCCGCTTTTTCCAGCGCGACAACGGCCGCCTGCACTTTCTGGGTTTGGTCGTCGGCGTGCGCTTCAATGGAGGCGTTTGCCCTTTTGACGGCCGTGCGAAGTGCGGAACGGGCGGATTTGTTGCGCGCCGTTTGCTTTTCGGCAAGCCGCACACGGTCTTTTTGAGATTTGATATTAGGCATGGTTCCACCTCCTTGGTCATTACTAACAGCACAAATTACTATAGCATCAAACCGGGTGGAATGCAAGTTTTTTTTGAATAAGGCCGCTTACGGGTTGGGCAGGCGGCAGTAGCCACACAGCTGGATGTACACCGGTGAATAGCGGTTCAGCAGGTAGGAGGAGGGGTCGCTGCCGAGCATGTCGTCTTGCCCGGGGTCGAGCGGCAGCGCCACAGAGATGCGGGTGCCCTTGCCAAACTGGCTCTCGGCGGCCACGCTGCCGCCAAAGCTGGTGAAGATCTGCCGGGCGACCGCAAGCCCCAACCCCAGCCCCGGCTGCATGTGGCTGTCGCCATAGGGGTCCACGGAAAAATAGGGTTCGAAGATGCGCTCGAGGTTCTCCGGCAAAACGCCGAGGCCGGCGTCCTCCACGGTGAGCAGGGCCTGTGCGCCCACCGTTTTCAGGCGCACGGTGATGTGGTTGCCGTCACGCGTATACTGCAGGCTGTTGCGCAAAAGGTTGAGGATGCCCTCGCCCAGCAGCCGGGCGTCGGCGCGCACCGCCAACGGCGTGTCGGGCAGGTGCCACTCGATGGGAATGCCCTGGTCTTTGCAGATGGAATCGGCGCAAAAACACAGCGAGGAGACCAGCGCGGTGAGGTCCAGCGGACGGGCGTCGAACTGCCGGCGCTCCAGCCGCGCGGCGGTCTCCAAATTGTTGGCCAGGCGCAAAAGCTGGTAGCAGTTGGCCTGAATCTCATCGGTGTAGCGCAGGTCGGGGTCATCCAGGCGCTTGGTGATGAGCGGCAAGGTGGCGAAGATGTTGGTGAGCGGGTCGCGAATCTGGCTGCTGAACGCGGTGGCCGGGGCCTCGTGCTGGTGTGTGGCCACGGCCAGCAGGCCTTGCTCCAGCGGGATGAGGGTGAGCGTGCGGGTGCCCAGCGCGCCGGTGAGCAGGGGCAGCAGGGTGGTTTTGGGGCCCTGCCCGCGGGCCAGTTCCTGCGCAGCAACAGTCAGCAGGCGCTGCATGGTGGCGGCGTCAGAGAAAGGCGGGTCTGCGGCTTTGGCGCAGTCGTTCATCAGCAGTTGGCCGTTGGCTTGCAGCAAAAAACAGGGATAGGCCACTGTTTTATAAGGTTTAAAAATGGGATTGGGCATAGGTTTCTCACTTTCATGGGTGAATTGGAAGCAGCAGGGGCTTTGTCTTGGCAGGATGGCCCGCCCCGGTGGGCCATGCAAAGGGTATGTGTGGGGTGGAGAAAAGTGAACAAAATGGAACAAAAACGTTAGGGAAAGATAAATTTATATCAAAAGACAAGGTTTTTGCTTGTGATTTGGGAAGGAGTGGTATAAAATGAGATGTACAGTTCGGGAAAAGGGCGGCGTGCGGTGCGCGCGGGCCCTGGAATAGTAAAGACTGACGGGTGCCCACCGCGAAAACGGCGGTGCGTTCAAGCAGTGTTTACCTACATATAGGAGGTTGATTTCCTTGGGCATCAAAGTTGGCATCAACGGTTTTGGCCGCATCGGGCGGCTGGTTTTCCGTGCGGGGCTGGACAACCCGAACATCGAGTTCGTGGGCATCAATGACCCGTTCATGGAGCCCGACTACTGCGCGTACATGCTGAAGTACGACACCATCCACGGCCAGTATAAGGGCGAGGTGTCCTACACAAACGACGCGATCATCGTGGATGGGCGCGAGGTGAAATTCTACGCAGAGCGCGAGCCGAAGGACATTCCGTGGAAGGCCTGCGGGGCCGAGTATGTGGTGGACGCCACGGGCATCTTCCACTCGAAGGACAAGGCGCAGGGGCACCTGGATGCCGGCGCCAAAAAGGTGGTCTACTCGGGGCCGTCGAAAGACGACACGCCCATGTTCGTGTGCGGCGTGAACCTGGACGCCTACACGCCCGACATGAACTTTGTGTCCAACGCGTCCTGCACCACCAACTGCCTGGCGCCGCTGGCCAAGGTGATCAACGACAACTTTGGCATTGCCGACGGGCTGATGACCACCGTGCACTCCACCACGGCCACCCAGCTGACGGTGGACGGGCCCTCGAAGAAGGACTGGCGCGGCGGCCGTGCGGCCTCCGCCAACATCATTCCGTCCTCCACGGGCGCGGCCAAGGCCGTGGGCAAGGTGATCCCCGAGTTGAACGGCCGGCTGACCGGCATGTCCTTGCGCGTGCCCACGCTGGACGTGAGTGTGGTGGACCTGACGGTCACCCTGAAAAAGCCGGCCAGCTATGAGGAGATCTGCGCCGCCGTCAAGAAGGCGAGCGAAGGTGAGATGAAAGGCATCATCGGGTATGTGGATGAGGATGTGGTGTCCAGCGATTTCATCGGCGACC
>JBFXKS010000072.1:0-8285 GCA_050173515.1 Oscillospiraceae bacterium
GGCTGCCGTGGTGCGCCGCCAAAAACACGTCGGCGGCCACGTCTGCGCCCGCTTCCAGCATCGCCCGTTCGTTGGGTTTCTCGGCGTCGCCCGTGTTCAAAAAGCGCAGCCCGCCGCCCTCGAACAACACCCCCAGCGACAGCCGGTTGTGTTCCTCGTCTGTCTCAAGGCCTGCGTGCACCACGCTCAGGCTGCCCTGGCCCAGCGGCCACACCTGGCCTGCTTTGGCCGTCTCGGCGGGCACTTCATCTTCCAGCCAGAGCGCCAGCAAGTCCACAAAGGTGCTGGTGGTAGGGTACGGCGCCAGATCAAAATTTGGCAGCAGCACCTTTTTCACCTCGAAGCGTTCGCTCACTTTTTGCATCCCGCCAATGTGGTCCGCGTGCGGATGGGTCATCACCACATAGTCCAGCGCCTGCACGCCCACCAGCCGCAGGTATTCCACCACCACATCGGCCGCCTCGGGCGGGCCCGCGTCCACCAGGGCAAACGCCCCGTGGTCCTCCAGCAGCACGGCGTCGCCCTGGCCCACGTCGATCACATGCACGGCCACCGGCACGTCGGAGGTGCCCACCACCGGCACCTTCACCTGCGTGATGCCCAGCAGCCGGTACAGCGCCTCGGTGAAGCCGGGCAAGGTGAGCATCAGCGCGGTGAGCACCGCCAGTGCCAGCAACCCTGCCAGCGCCGCCGCCCAGCGCTTCTCCGCTTTCCACCGCGCCTTGCCGCGCGCGCCTGCCCGTTTCTTCACCGTGTCCCCATTTCAACCCCGGCCCGCGCGCGCCCTGGCAGCGCCGCCGGTCTTTTCATTTTCTGCGCACCCGCCCGGCGCGGCCCTTTCCGGGCTTTGCGCCACGCGCCTGCCCGGCCCGGCCCGGCTTTCGCACCTCTGCACGCTCGGCTGCTTCTGCGCCCTGGCCGGCCCATGCATTTCTTTTGCCCGGCGCCTTCCCGCGGGCATTGGGCGGCGCTCCATCTCGCCCGCCGCTTTTGCCGCGGCGCTCTGCCACGCCGGCCCTGCCGCCGCCGGGGCGCCCCGTGCTGCCCAGCAGCTTCTCGGCCAGGTCCATGCGCTGGGCCAGCCGCAGCGCCTTGCGCACCATGGGGGCATTCTTTGGCTCATAGTATTGCAGCAGCGCCCGCTGCATGGCCTTTTCCTCGGCCGTGCGGGGCACCGGCACCGGCTTCAGCGTGTACGGGTCCAGCCCGGTGTGGTACATGCAGGTGGACACCGTGCCCGGCGTGGGGTAGAAGTCCTGCACCTGCCGCGGGCGTATGCCGCGCGCCTGCAGCCACTCGGCCAGTGCCACGGCCTCGCGCACGCCGCTGCCCGGGTGGCTCGACATCAAATACGGCACCAGATACTGCTCTTTTCCCGCCTGGCGGCTCAGCTGGGCAAAGCGCTTTTCAAACCGCTCGTACACCGCTATCGGCGGCTTGCCCATGGCCTGCAGCACCGCCGGCGCGGTGTGCTCCGGCGCCACCTTCAGCTGCCCGCTCACATGGTGCGCCACCACCTCGCGCAAGAAACGCTCGTCGCGGTCCTGCATCAGGTAGTCGTAGCGGATGCCGCTGCGGATGAACACCTTTTTCACGCCGGGCAGCGCCCGGATCTTTCGCAATATCTCCAGGTACTCGCTGTGGTCCACCTGCAGGTTCGGGCATGGCGACGGCGCAAGGCAGCGCTTGCCGCCGGCGCACACGCCCTGTGCCTGTTGCTTTTGGCAGGCCGGCGCACGGAAGTTCGCGGTGGGGCCGCCCACGTCGTGGATGTAGCCCTTGAAGCCCGGCGCCTTGGTAAGGCGCTCGGCCTCGGCCACCACGCTGGCCACGCTGCGCGCCGTCACCCGGCGCCCCTGGTGCAACGTGATGGCGCAGAAATTGCACCCGCCAAAGCAGCCGCGGTTGTGGATGATGGAGAAGGCCACCTCCTCCAGCGCGGGCACGCCGCCCTGCGCGTCGTACACCGGGTGCCAGCGCCGGGTGAACGGCAGCGCGAACACCGCGTCCAGCGCCGCCTGGCCCAGCGGCGGCGCCGGCACATTCTGCACCAGATACCGCTCGCGCTGCTTTTGCACCACCGGCTTTGCGCTGGCCGGGTCCTGGTTGTCCATCTGGATGCGGCAGGCCCTGGCATAGGCCTGCTTGTCTGCGGCCACCTTGTCGAAGCCGGCGCACTCCACATAGCCGCCGGGCAACGCCTCCAAATCGGCCAGCACCGCCGTGCCCGGCACGTCGCATATGGCCTGCACTGCCTCGCCCGCGGCCAGGCGGCGAGCTATCTCCACAACGCTGCCCTCGCCCATGCCATAGCTGATGATGTCTGCTGCACTGCTCTCCAAAATGGACGGCAGCACCGCGTCCTGCCAATAGTCGTAGTGCGCAAAGCGCCGCAGGCTGGCCTCCACCCCGCCCACCACCACCGGCACATCGGGGAAGGCCTTTTTCGCCAGCCTCGCGTACACCTCCGTCACCCGGTCGGGCCGCTTTCCCACCTTGCCGCCCGGGCTGTACTCGTCGAAGGTGCGCCGCCGCTTGGCCACGGTGTAGTGGGCCACCATCGAGTCCACCACGCCGCCGGAGATCAAAAAACCCAGCCGTGGCCGGCCGTATTCCCTGAAGGATTCTTCCGAGGCAAAGTCCGGCTGGGGCAGCATGCCCACGCGGTAGCCCGCCGCCTGCAGAACCCGCCCGATGACCGCCGCACCGAAGCTGGGGTGGTCCACATAGGCGTCTCCGCTGGCCAACACACACTCCACCCTGTCCCATCCGCGGGCCAGAGCTTCTTTTCGGTTGATGGGCAAAAATGCGTTCTCTGGCATGTCTTCCGCCTTTTTTATGCGCGCCGGGCTAGCCTAGCGCAAATGCGCGGCACGCCTTGGTGGCGTGCCGGGTATTTGCAACAAAGCGGACGGGTGAAGGGCCCCGGCGCAAAAAACGGGTTCGAATGATGTGTGTGGGCTATCCACCGGCGTTCATCACCATCTCCTGCCACTGCTGCCGGCTTATCAGCACCTGCCGCGGCTTGCTGCCGTTCGGCTCGCTCACGATGTGCAGCCGTTCCATCTCGTCCACGATGCGCCCCGCTCGGGCATAGCCCAGCCGCAGCCGCCGCTGCAGCCCGCTGGTCGATATCTCGCCCGCGTCCAGCGCCATCTCCACCGCGCTCACAAAGGTGGCGTCGGCCAGCAACGAGGCGTCGCCCTCTTCGGCCTCGCGCTCGGCGGCGCCGGCGCTGCCGCTCAGCACCACCTTGTCCATCTCGGCGATGATGCGCTCGTCGTACTGGGCGCTGCCCTGGTTCTTCACATAGCGCAGCACCGCGCTTATCTCCTTGTCCTTCACAAAGGTGCCTTGCACGCGCACGGGCTTGTTGGCGCCGATGGGCATGAACAGCATGTCGCCCATGCCCAGCAGTTTTTCGGCGCCCGCGCCGTCCAGTATCGTGCGGCTGTCCACCTGGCTGCTCACCGCAAAGGCGATGCGGCTGGGGATGTTCGCCTTGATGAGCCCCGTGATGACATCCACACTGGGGCGCTGCGTGGCCACGATGAGATGCATGCCGGCCGCGCGCGCCTTCTGCGCGATGCGGCAGATGAAATTCTCCACGTCCTTGCCGGCCGCCATCATCAAGTCGGCCAGCTCGTCTATCACAATGGCCACGTGCGGCAGCGTCTCTATCGTGCCGTCGCGCCGCGCCAGCCGGTTGAACGAGGTGATGTCCCGCGCGCCGTTCTCGGCAAACAGGTGGTAGCGCCGCTCCATCTCAGCCACCATCTGGCCCAGCGCCTTGGCCGCCTGCCGTGGCTCTGTCACCACCGGCATCAGCAGGTGCGGAATGCCGTTGTACTCGGCCAGCTCCACCACCTTCGGGTCTATCAGCACCATGCGCACCTCGTCCGGGCTGCTCTTGTACAGCACGCTCATGATGATGGCGTTGATGCACACCGACTTGCCGCTGCCCGTGCTGCCCGCTATCAGCAGATGGGGCATCTTGGTCAGGTCGGCCACCACCTCTTCGCCGGCAATGTCTTTGCCCAGCGCAAAAGACAGGGGCGAGGTGGCCGAGGTGAAGGCGTCGCTCTCCAAAATGCTGCGGATGGGCACCGTGCTCTTCACGCGGTTGGGCACCTCGATGCCCACGGCGGGCTTGCCGGGTATCGGCGCCTCGATGCGCACCCCGGCCGCCGCCAGGTTCAGCGCGATGTCGTCGGCCAGCCCGGTGATGCGGCTGATCTTCACGCCCGCCTGCGGCTGGATCTCATAGCGGGTCACACTGGGCCCGCGGCTCACGTCCAGTATGCGCGTCTGAACGCCAAAGCTGTCCAGCGTGCCCACCAGCAGCTCGGCCGTTTTCTTCATCTCTTCCCGCGCGCCGGCACTCGCCTCGGGTATCGGCTTGCCAAACAGCGTGATGGGCGGGTAGCGGTAGGGCTCGCTCTCGTCCTCGCCGCGCGTGTCCACGCCCTTGCGCTCCTTTTCCTCGCGCGCGGCCGCCCGCTCTATCAGCGCGTCCACGTCCGGGGCGGCAGCGGCCGGCGCCTGTGGCGGCACCAGCACGTCCTGCGCTGCGCTTGGCGGCGCAGGCGCCTCTTTGGGCAGCTGAGGCTTCGCCGGCTGCGCGGGCCCGGCGCCAAACAGGTCAAAGGCGGGGTCGTCCGCCGGGATATACTCCACGTCCAGCCGGTTGGCCTTGGGCAGGCGGCTTTGCGCGCCACCCAGGTTGGTGTAGGGGTCGTGCTCGCCAAACAATAGGATGTCCCCCTTGGGCGCCGCGTCCAGCGGCTCGGGCGAATACGGGTCGAACGGGATGAGCGGCTCGAAGTCCCCCAGGCCCATCTCGCCCGCCTCTTCCACGGCGCCTTGCCCAAAGGTGCCGCCCGGGCCGATCTCCACCGCGTCGTTCTCGGCCAGGCCCGGCTCGCTGTGTGGGGCGTCCGGCCCCAGGTCTATGTCCACCCGGCCGTCCTTTTTCCCTGCCGGGCCCTCCAGCGGCACGTCCACCGCCGCCCGGCGGCGGGGCGCGTCATCCAGCGTCATCTGCTGCTGCGCCTGCGGTGCGTCCTCCCACTCGTCGTCCACGTCCTCATAGATGTGGTCGGCCAGCTTGTCGCCGGTGCGGCGGAAAAACCGCACGATGTCGCCCGGCGTGACGCCGGTGACCACCATGGCCGCCACGATCACGATCAACACCAGCAGCACCCGCGCGGCCACGCGGCCCGCCAGCGCCAGCAACGTCCAGCCAAACAAAAAGCTGATGAGCCCGCCACCCAGCATCTGGTCGCGCCCGCTGGCCAGCAGTGCGGCCAGCGTCTCGGCAAAGCCCAGGCCCTTGAACTCCATCGTGCCGAACACCAGCGCCGCGCCGCTGAGCGCGAACAGCAGCAGTATCCCTTTTATCACGGCGCCGAACACCGGCTTTTGCAGGCTCACCAGCACCGCCCACCAAATGACCATGGCGCCCAGCACCCAGCCGCTGATGCCAAAGGTGCCGAACAGGATGTTGCCGCGTATCCACGCCCAGCCACTCTCGCCCGGAATAAACGCCAGCGCCACGAAAAACAGCCCCAGCCCAAACAGCAGGATGCTCCACCGCCGGTCGAGGTCGGTGCGCGCCATTTGCTTTTGGCCGCCGGCCTTTTTGGCGGCGGGTTTTGCCGCCGCTTTTTTACTGCCGCTCTGTTTTTGCCTGGTTGCCATGCAATTAATGCCTCTCCACTGGTTTTTAATGCCCCGTCAAGTCCGCACCGTGCTTGCGTTCAAAACCTTTTTTGCCGGGTGGCTACAGCCCGCCCAGCGCCGATGCCGCATCGCTCACCGTGCGCGACACGTCGCTGGCCGCCTGCCCCGCCGCCGAAGGCTCCCCGCCGGACAGATGCCCGATGATGCCGATGACGACCACCGCCACACCCAGCACCAGCGTGTACCACGCAAAAATGATGAACCGGTCGCTCAGCAGCAGCCAGCGCACCAGCCGAATGCACACATAGCCCACCAGCGCCGCCGCCAGCATGCCAAAAAACAAGGGCCACAGCTGGATGTCCGCTTTTTCTTTGGCCGCGTCGCCTATCTCGAACACCGCGCCGCCCACGATGGCCGGGATGCCCAGCAGGAACGAAAACTTCACCATGAATGCGCGGTCGAAGCCCAGCACCAGCCCGGTGGAGATGGTGGCGCCCGAGCGCGAGATGCCCGGCATGGTGGCCACCGCCTGCATCACGCCGATGGCCGCCGCGTGCCGCACCTTCATGCGGCCGATGCCCGCCTTGCCGCGCCGCGCCTTGCACGCCGCAAACAGCAGCCCCGCCGTGACCAAAAAGCACACGCCCTCCACAATGATGTCCTTGTCGCCGCTCACGCGGCCCACCAGCCCCCGCAGCGGGATCACCAGCACCATGGGCAGGCAGGCCACAAATAGCATGTAGATCATCTTGCGGTCGGCATTTTCGGTTTTAAAGGTGAACTTGCCGGTGAACAGCTCCTTCACCATCTGGCCAAATTGCTTCAGCATCGCCCACAAATCTTCGTAATAGGCCGCAATGATGGCCGCCAATGTACCCAGATGCAGCATCAGGTTGAAAAAAAGCGAGCCCTCGCCCGAGGTCCCGGTGAAATACTGGTAAAGCGAGAGGTGGCCGCTGCTGGAAATCGGCAAAAATTCCGTCAGCCCCTGGATGATCCCCTGCAGCAGCCCGTCCAAAATCCCCATGTCACATGCCTCCGGCATCCCGCCGGCGCCGCCTTTGGCCGCCGGCCGTCATTCTGCTTGTCCGTTTGCGCACACACGCCCTGCACAATGGCATGATTATACCACATTTATCCCCGGCTGAAAAGCGAAGCGAACCACCGCACACTTCATAAAAAACACAATTCCCTTCGCATTTTTTGTTGAAAGTTTGGGAAGTTGCGCCCAGCAAACTGGAAATTGACAAGTATTGCCCAAAAAAGTATAGTATTAAAAGATAACTTGGGAAATCCCTGTAAGGAGACGGATATATGCCCCAAACCATGGCACAGAAGATCATTGCATCCCACCTGATGGAGGGCGACATGGCCCCCGGCAGCGAGGTGGGCCTGAAGATAGACCAGACCCTGACGCAGGACGCCACCGGCACCATGGCCTACCTCGAGTTCGAGGGCATGGGCATCCCGCGCGTGAAAACCGAGCTCAGCGTGGCCTATGTGGACCACAACACCCTGCAAAGCGGCTTTATGAACGCGGACGACCACGCCTACATCCGCACGGTGGCCCAAAAAATCGGCGTGCGCTACGCGCGCCCCGGCTGCGGCATCTGCCACCAGGTGCACCTCGAGCGCTTTGCCGCGCCCGGCAAAACGCTCATCGGCTCCGACAGCCACACCCCCACCGCCGGCGGCATCGGCATGCTGGCCATAGGCAGCGGCGGGCTGGACGTGGCGGTGGCCATGGGCGGCGGCGCCTACTTCATCCCAATCCCCAAGGCCGTGCGCATCACGCTCACCGGCACGCTGGCGCCCTTTGTCAGCGCCAAAGACATCATCCTCGAGGTTTTGCGCCAGCTCACCGTGAAGGGCGGCGTGGGCAAGATCATCGAGTACGCGGGAAGCGGCATCGCGCAGCTCACGGTGCCGCAGCGCGCCACCATCTGCAACATGGGCGCCGAGCTGGGCGCCACCACCTCGCTGTTCCCGTCGGACGAGGCCACCCGCTCCTTTCTGGCCGCGCAGGGCCGCGAGGCGGACTATGTGCCCCTTGCGCCGGACGAGGGCGCCATCTACGACGAAGAATACACCGTGGACCTCTCGCAGCTGCAGCCGCTGGCCGCCTGCCCCCACAGCCCCGACGCCGTGGTGCCGGTGGCGGAGCTGGCCGCCATTTCGGTGGACCAGGTGTGCATCGGCAGCTGCACCAACTCCTCACTGGCCGACCTTGTTGCCGTGGCCCGCATTTTAAAGGGCCACACGGTGGCGCCCACGGTCAGCCTGGTCATCTCGCCCGGCAGCCGCCAGGTGCTGGAGATGCTGAGCGAGAACGGCGCTTTGGCCGACATCCTCTCCTCGGGCGCCCGGCTTTTGGAGTGCGCCTGCGGGCCCTGCATCGGCATGGGCCAAAGCCCGCCGTCCGCCGGTGTCTCGCTGCGCACGTTCAACCGCAACTTCGAGGGCCGCAGCGGCACCGCCGTCGCCGGCGTCTACCTAGTGAGCCCCGAGACGGCCGCCGCCTCTGCGCTGTCCGGCTTCATCACCGACCCGCGCGGCCTGCCGCCCATCGAGGCCTTTGCCATGCCGGCCCGGTTCACCATCAA
>JBFXKS010000073.1:0-8160 GCA_050173515.1 Oscillospiraceae bacterium
CAACACCTCCCGCTTTGCCACGCAAAGCATCGTGCTGGTGGGGATGGACGTGTGTTCCCTGTTGTTTTACCTGCTGACTTACCGCGCCAATGGCCAATACTATCCCGGGCACGTCACCGTGCACTTGGTGAAAATAGCCCTGATGCTGCTGTGCTACTTCTATTTTTCGCGCCTGAACGAGCGCCCCTACGACCCGACCCGCTTTATCGACCGCGCCTGCGGCATCCTCTACCCCTCTTTGCACCTGGTGCTGGAGATCTGCCTGTATGTCTCCGGCCCGCAGGACCTGGGCGCTTTCGTCCGGCTGATGGCGGTGCCATTTATTGTGGGCTGCATCCCCATCTTGAGCCAGCCGGTCTCCTGCGTCATCCTGACGGCCACCTTCGTGTTCTACTTCTTCTATGTCTATCTCGGCACGCCCTACGGCGCCTTTGTGCAGCTGTATGCCTGGGTGCACAACCTCTTCATCGTGGTGTACGCTTGCGCTTTGTTGCTCTCGTTCACCGTCTACTCCTGGTTTGTGAACAACTTCGTCTCCCGCGTGCGGGAGCGGCGGGTGCGGCGCGAGCTCTCCACCCTGAACGAAAAGCTGGACCACATGTCCCGGCACGACGCGCTGACCGGCCTGCTGAACCGCCACGGCTTCCAGCAGTTCATGGACGCCACCTGGGCCGAGCACGCCGCGCGCGCCAACACCGCCAGCGTCATCATGATCGACATCGACCACTTCAAGCTGTACAACGACCGTTTCGGCCATTTGGCCGGTGACGAGTGCCTGCATTGCATCACCGAGGCCATCAACACGCAGCTGACGGGCCAGGACTACATTTTGGCCCGCTACGGCGGCGAGGAGTTCATTGCGGTGGCCTATGGCCAGCCGCACGGCGACATGGTGGAACACGCCAACCACCTGCGCAAAAAGGTGATGGACCTGCAGCTGGACCACCCCGACAGCGAGACCAACGCCTATGTCACCATCAGCCTTGGGGTGGCCACCCAGAACGTGGAGGACCTGGACAGCTTTGCCACCCTCATCGACTGGGCCGACGACTGCCTGTATTACGCCAAGCGCACCGGGCGCAACCGCATCATCCACACGGTGGGCCGCCGGGGCGACTACCGCGACGTGCACGGCGTCAGCCTGGTTCCCCGCCAAAAGCAGCAGGGCACCGGCCGCTCTTTCGATGACGAACGCACCCAGCGCCTGCTGAAGGACATCGGCGCCAACTGCACCTTTGTGTACGACGGCAAGACCCAGGCTCTGTATTTTTCCGCCGCCGCCGTGCAGCTGTTCGGCGTGCCCAGCAGCCTGCGCGTGCCCGGCCGCCGGCACGTGGCCGAGGCCCTCTCTGTTGCGCCAGAGGACGCCCGCGCCTTCAACTATGTGCTGAACCGCTGCCTGGAAAACCACGAGCCCGTTTTCTCGCTGGAGACCAACCTGTTGCGCCGCGCCCATGCGCCGGAACCCGTGGCCATCAGCGCCCAGTGCAGCTACACGCCCGAGGGCACGCCCGACATCATCTTCGGCACCATCATCAGCATCGACAAGATGCTGGAGTACAGCCACTATCTGGTGCAGCAGTCGCAGACGAACGCCCTGACCCTGCTGCCCAACCGCAACCGGCTGAACATCGCTTTGGCGGCCATTCTGGCCCAGCCGGACAGCCACGGCCATGTGGTGTTCATCGACATCCGCGACTTTAAGGGTATCAACGGCTACTACGGCCACAGCATCGGCGACAAGGTGCTGCGCGAGACCGCCCACCTGCTGTCCCGCCTGGCCGGAGACTACCTGCCCGCCTACAACTACGACCTGGACCAGTTCGCCATCGTGGCCCAAAACGCCACCAAGGACGACGCCAGCCACCTGATGGACGCCATCTACCGCCACTTCAGCGGCCTTCCCACGCTCATCGAAGGGCTGGACCTGCACATTGACCTGTCCATCGTGGCCGTGGCCTACACCGGCGGCAGCTCCAACGTGGACCAGCTGTTTCTGGACCTGGACGCCGCCGTGCAAACGGCAAAGTTCAACCCACACCAGCAGTATGCCTTCTTCGACAGCGACACCAAGGCGGCCTACCTGGCCCGCGTGAACCTCACCAACGCCCTCAAAAAATCCATCGAGAACCAGTTCAGTGGCTTTGCCCTGCACTACCAGCCCATCTTCGACGCCAAGACCGGCCGCTGCGTGGGCGCCGAGGCCTTGCTGCGCTGGCAGAACGAGGCGGGCGAGACGGTACCGCCCACCATTGTCATTCCCGTGCTGGAGCGCTCGGACTGGATGGTGCCGGTGGAGGAGTGGATACTGAACACCGCGTGCCAGCAGTGCGCCCAGTGGATCCGCTCGGGCGCCAGCGGCGATTTCTTCGTCAACATCAATCTCTCCGCCGCCAAGATAGGCCGCGCCACGCTATACAGCGAGGTGATGCGCGCCATCGAGACCCACCAGCTCACCCTGAAGAACGTGACGCTGGAGGTGACGGAGTCCTCCACGCTGATGGGCCGCCGCATGGCCATCAGCACACTGGCCACCTTGCACCAGCAGGGCGTGCGCATCGCCATCGACGACTTCGGCACCGGCTACTCCTCGCTGAGCTACCTGAACACCCTGCCGGCCAGCGAGATCAAGATCGACCGCTCCTTTGTCACCGATATCGACCAGAACCCCGCCGCCGAGGCCTTTTTGGCCGCCATTGTGGGCATGGTGAAGAGCATGGGTTATGTGCTGTGCGTAGAGGGCGTGGAGCGGCAGGGCCAGGACATGCTGCTGAACAAACAGCAGGTGGACTACCTGCAGGGCTACCTGTACGGCAAGCCCGCCCCCGCCGACACCTTTGCCCGGCTGTATCTCGCCAAGTGACTTTTCAAGGAGGCTTCATGAACGTGCCGCTGCGCCGCCTGACGGCCCTATTGCTGACCGCCTGTCTTCTTCTCGGCGGTCTTTCTCTGTCTGCCGCGGCGCAGGCGCCCGCCGCCGGGGCAGCCCCGGAAACCACCGACGACGACGTGCTGGTGCTGGTGCCGGACACCACGGGGCAAACAGAGCTGGACGCGCTGCTGGAGGCGGCCGGCTGCCGCTTTGCACAAACGCTGCTGCGCGATGACGGCCTGTGCTGGGTGCTGGCCAAAACACAGGACGGCCAAACGGTAAACGCCGCCATCGCGCAGCTTGTGGCGGGCGGCGCCGTGCTGGACGCCCAGCCCAACTATGTCTACCTGCTGCCGGACGACGCCCCAGAGGCGCCCGCCGACACGGGCCCCTTTGCCGCACCGGCGCCCGATGACACAGGGGCTACGCTCGCCGCCGTGCCGGTGGACGACCCGCTGGCGGACGGCGCCCAGTGGCATCTGGAAAAAATTGATGTGTTCGGCGCGTGGGCCGAGCTGAACGACGTGCAAGGCGAGCGCGTTTGCGTGGCCGTTCTGGACACGCCCATCCAGCTGGACCACTCGGACCTTGCGGGCAACCTGCTGGCCGGGCTGGCGGCGGACTTTTCGCGCGACGGCACTCAGAAACCCTACAGCGCACCGCTGGACGGGCACGGCACCCACGTGGCCGGGCTGGTGGGCGCCCTGGCCAACAACGCCCTGGGCGGCGTGGGTGTGGGCACCGGCACCGCCAACCAGGTGCTGCAGCTGCTGCCGGTAAACCTGTTTGCCTACAACGATTCGGGGCAGCTCACCGCCACCACCTCGGCCATGGTGGCGGGCATCCGCTATGCCGTTGCCTGCGGCGCCGACGTCATCAACATGAGCTTCGGTTATTTTCGCACCGGCAGCCCCACCACCGCCGACAGAACGCTGCAGGCCGCGGTGACGATGGCCACCGACGGCGGCATCCCGGTGGTGTGCGCCGCAGGCAACAACCCCCTCGGCGGCCTTACCACCACCTTCTATCCCTCCGATTTCGCCGGCGCCATGGGCGTCATCTCGCTAAGCCAAAGCGATACGCGCAGCCCCAGCTCCAACTACGGCGAGGCGAAGTTCATCTCCGCGCCCGGCGAGACGCTGCCCAGCACCGTGCAGGGCAGCGGCTATGATGAAAAAAGCGGCACCTCCATGGCCGCCCCGCTGGTGAGCGGCGTGGCCGCCATGATGCTGTACGCCGACCGCTATCTCGATTTGGCCACGCTGCAAGACATGCTGGCCACCACCGCGGCCGACCTGTACGCCACCGGCAAAGACCCCGACAGCGGCCACGGCCGAGTGAACGCGGCGGCGGCCGTGGCGGCGGCCAAGGCCGCCGGCAGCACCGCGGCGCCGGCCACCGGCCTCGTTCTCAGCCACAGCGACCTCGCGCTGGCGGCTGGGCAAAGCATCACGCTGCAGGCGGGCGTGCTGCCGCGCAACAGCGCCCGCCCCGCCGTCCAGTTCACCAGCAGCCACCCCCACATCGCCTCTGTGCACCCCGACAGCGGGCAGGTCTCGGCGCTGGGGCCCGGTGAGGCCACCATCACCGCCACGGCGGCGGGTGGCCCCAGTGCCAGCTGTGCCGTCACCGTCACCCAGCCGGTCACCGGCATCAGCCTTGGCCAGGCCTCGGCCACGCTGCGCGTGGGCGGCGGGGTGCGGCTGGAGGCCACCGTGCTGCCGGAAAACGCCAGCGACCCCACCCTGCACTGGGCCAGTGACGCGCCCGACATCGCGCGCGTCAGCGGCACGGGCTATGTGGAGGCGCTGGCCATCGGTGTGGCCACCATCACCGTCACCTCCGCCGACGGCGGCTTCACCGCCCAGTGCCTGCTTACCGTGGAGACCGCCGAGCCGGGCACCATTTTGGCCGAGGTGGACACCTACGACGGCACGCCCGCTTCGCCGCTCATCAGCTGGACCATCGACGCCAACACCGCCAGCTTTGTGCGGCTGGACGTGACCGACCCCGACGGCTGGTGTGCCACCCTGCAGGAGTTCACCGACTACACGCGCACCTCCGGCAGCGTCATCCTCACCCTCACCGAAGGCTACCTTGCCGCACTGGCCCCCGGCCACTACCAGGCCGACATCCACTTCATCTGGGGCAGCGTGCACACCACCTTCACCATCCTCGCCGACGACGATGACGATGGGGACGATACAAGCGGCAACGATGTTTCGGAGGCCGTCACGCCGCCAGGCTATGGCGCCAGCCCCCAAACCGGGGACGCCGCGCGGCTCGCCCACTGGGCGCTGCCGGCCCTGATCTCGGTTGCCGGACTCTGCGCCAGCGCGTGGGCGCTGGCCCGCCGCCGTGCGCGTGGGCCTGCCAGCGGCCAGCGGGCACAGAAAAACGGGAGGTAGAGCACATGCCACACATCGCCATCATCGGCGGCGGCCCGGGCGGCTATGTCGCCGCCATTCGCGCGGCGCAGCTGGGCGCGCAGGTCACCCTTGTTGAAAAGGCCGCGCTCGGCGGCACCTGCCTGAACTGTGGCTGCATCCCCACCAAGGCCTTGCTGCACACGGCCACGCTGCTGCGCGAGGCGCAAAGCGCCGTGGCCAGCGGCATTTTATGCGCCGTGCCAAAGGCCGACTGGCCCGCCGTCCAGCGGGAAAAGCAGGCCGTGGTGCGGCGGCTGGTTGCCGGCGTGGACGGCCTGCTGAAGGCCAACAGGGTGCAGCTGCTTGCGGGCGCCGCGCGCTTCACCGCCCCGCGCCAGCTGGCCGTGGCCCTGCCCGACGGCACTGAGACCACCCTTTCCCCAGACAAGATCATCATCGCCAGCGGCTCGGTTCCGGCGGCCCCGCCCATCCCCGGCGCGGCCGAATGCCCCGCCTGCCTCGACTCCACCGCTTTGCTGGCGCTGGAAAAAGTGCCCGCCTCCCTTGTGGTCGTCGGCGCGGGCGCCATCGGGCTGGAGCTGGCCACCGTCTACCGCGCCTTCGGCACCACGGTCACCGTGCTGGAGGCCCTGCCCGAGATGCTGCCCGGCATGGACAGCGAGCTGGCCCGCATGCTGCGCAAGCAGCTGGAAAAGCAGGGCATCGCCCTGCACATGGGCGCCGGTGTGCAGGCCATCCGGCAGGCAGGCGCTGCGGCCACCGTCGCCTTTGAGGACAAGGCCGGCCCACACACGCTGAAGGCCGACGTGGTGCTGCTGGCCACCGGGCGCCGCCCGGCCACCGAATCCCTCTCGCTGGAGGCCGCCGGCATCGCCCACGATGGCGGGCGCATCGTGGTGGATGCACACCTGCAAACCAACCAGCCGGGCGTCTATGCCATCGGGGACTGCCTGGGCCGCACCATGCTGGCCCACGTGGCCAGCGCCCAGGGCGAGGCGGCCGCCGAGCACGCCATGGGCGTTGCGCCGCCCGCCGCCGAACAGGCCGCCCCGGCCTGCGTGTACACCTGGCCCGAGTTCGCCTCGGTGGGCCTTTCCGAGCAGGCCGCCAAGGCCGCCGGCACCGGCTATTCGGTGGGCAAGTTCCCGCTCTCGGCCAACGGCCGGGCCCTCATCGCGGGCATCCAGCCGGCGGGCGGCGCGGTGAAGCTGCTCTTTGCCGCCGAGGACAAAAAGCTGTTGGGCGCGCACATCCTCGGCCCCGCCGCCACCGAGCTCATCGCCGAGTGCGCGCTGGCGCTGCACATGGGCGCCACCAGCGCCCATCTCGCGGCCACCGTGCACCCGCACCCCAGCGTTTCCGAGGCCATACGCGAGGCGGCCCTCGCCGCGGAAA
Organism: Oscillospiraceae bacterium; assembly: GCA_050173515.1. Taxonomy (GTDB): domain Bacteria; phylum Bacillota; class Clostridia; order Oscillospirales; family Ruminococcaceae; genus JAAYCI01. Next base: position 6,658 of record JBFXKS010000073.1, read on the forward strand.
ACCGCGCCATCCACACCAAAAACCGGCGCTAGCCGCCCCAAACGCCACAAAAACCCCGACGGATTCCATCCGTCGGGGTTTTGTTTGTAGGCACGGGGCACAGAAGGCGTGGCTTTTTGGGCCAGCAGCCTAGTACCTTGTTAATTCAGTAATTTGATGGACGCGGAAAGCCTGCGCGTTTCAGCGCAAGGCAGACGATTGAGCAATACTTTGTGTATTGCGATTGAGGATAACGCAGCGATGGAATGTGCAGGCTTTTTGCGGGCGCGAATTACTGGGTTAACAAGGTACTAGTCTTCGGCGGGCGCGGCGTTCGCCAGCTCGCCCTTGCCGGCGGCCTTCAAAAACGCATTGATGAACCCATCCAACTCGCCGTCCATCACCGCGTTCACGTTGCCGTTCTCAAAGCCGGTGCGGTGGTCCTTCACCAGCGTGTAGGGCATGAACACATAGCTGCGTATCTGGCTGCCCCAGGCGATGTCCTTCTGCACGCCTTTGATGTCCTCTATCTTCTCCAAATGCTCGCGCTCTTTTATCTGCACCAGCTTCGACACCAGCATGCGCACGGCGTTCTCCCGGTTTTGCACCTGGCTGCGCTCGGCCTGGCTGGCCACCACGATGCCCGTGGGCAGGTGGGTGAGGCGCACGGCGCTGGAGGTCTTGTTCACATGCTGCCCGCCCGCGCCCGACGCACGGTACACGTCCATCTTGATGTCCTCGGGGCGTATCTGCACATTTTTGTCCGGCTCTATCTCGGGCATCACCTCGATGGAGGCAAAGCTGGTGTGCCGGCGGCCGGACGAGTCGAACGGGGACACCCGCACCAGGCGGTGCACCCCGTTTTCACTCTTCAAAAACCCGTAGGCGTTTTCACCCTCCACCAGCATGGTGGCGCTCTTAATGCCCGCCTCCTCGCCGTCCAGATAGTCCAGTATCGTGGTTTTGAAGCCGTGGTTCGCGCTGTAGCGCTGGTACATGCGCAGCAGCATCTCCACCCAATCCTGCGCCTCGGTGCCGCCCGCGCCGGCGTGGAAGGCCAATATGGCATTGTTCTTGTCGTACTCGCCTGTCAGCAATGTCACCAGCTTCAGCCGTTCCAGCTGCTCCTGCAATGCCTCCACCGTCTGCTCGGCCTCTTGGGCGGCCTCCTCGTCGCCCTCTTCCCACAGCTCCACCAGCGTTTGTGCGTCGGCCAGCAGCGTGGCCAGCTGGCGGTAGCTCTCCAGCTGGTCGCGCACGCCGCTCATCTGGCTGAACACCGCCGCCGAGGCCGCCGGGTCGTCGTAAAAATCCGGCATGGCCGACTTGGCCTCCAGCTCTTCCAGCGTTTTCTGCTTGTTCTCTATGCCCAGCGCGTCGGCCAGGTCCGCCACCTCTGGGGCCAGCTGGCCCACCTGGCGTTTTACATCGTCCAACAGCAGCATATGCCCTCCACTGCGCCCGGTTTGCTTTTTCGCCGAAAGCGCTTTTTTATTATATCAAACAACATTCAAAAAAAGAACC
>JBFXKS010000074.1:0-8159 GCA_050173515.1 Oscillospiraceae bacterium
GTGTTCCGCAACGGCCGCTTCACGGTGGACCCCATCTATCGCGTGCAGGACGTGGACAACAGCGTGGGCAACATCACCTTCTCGGGCGACGTGCAGGTGAACGGCGACATGCTGGACGGCTTCGAGATACACGCCGGCGGCTCGGTGACGCTGCGTGGGCGAGTGGGCGCGGTGGTGGTGGTCGCCGGCGGCGACATCCTCATCGAAAAAGGCGTGAACGGCATGGGCCGGGCGGTGCTGGAGACCGAAAAGACCGTCAAAAGCGGTTTTATCGAAAACTGCACCGTGCACGCGGGCGAAAAGGTCATCGCCCAAAGCATCATCAACAGCCAGGTGGAGTGCGAGGGAGACGTGGAGGTGACCGGCGGCAAGGGCATCATCTGCGGCGGCAAGGTCACGGCCTTTGGCTCGGTGGTGGCCAAGGTGGTGGGCAACGAGTCCAACACGCTTACCACCGTCACGCTGGGCGTGACGCCCACGCTGCTGAAGGAGCGCAAGCGCCTGGCAGACCAACTGGCCGACGTCAGCCGCCATCTGGAGGAGCTGGCCAAGAACGTGGCCTATATCGAGCGGCTGGTGGCCGACGGCCGCCCCGTGCCGCCAGACCGCGTGCAGATGCTGAAACGCACGCAGATCCAGCTGCCCATGACCGAGAAAAAGCGGGACCAGCTGGCCGCGGCGCTGGAAGAAATGGACCGCACCATGGCCCAGGTGAACAGCTCCACCCTCACCGCCGACATCCTCTATCCGCCCACCCGGGTCAGCATCGGGGCGCTTACCGCCAACAACATGGACGTGCGCAACAAGTGCCGCGTGTATAAAAACAGCGCCGGCGAGCTCACCTTTGGCTCCGCCTAGGCGCCTAAAAACATGGATGCAGAAGCCCCGGTATTCCGCAGGAATGCCGGGGCTTCTCTCGTCTGCTGGCCATGCGTCACTTCACGATCAATACCTCGTTTTCGGGCACCACCCGTTTCACCACCACGTTCATCATTTGCCTGTCGCGAAACAGGTCCACCACGTCGCCGCTGCCCAGCAGTTCCACCACCGGGCGCAGCTGCATGTCGTTGTCCACCACCAGGCCATAGCGCCCGTCGCTCAGTTCCAGCAGGCTGCCCAGCGGGTACAGGTCCACAATGCGCACCAGCGCCGATACAATGTCGAAATCGAAGGCGGTGTCGCTGCCGCCCATCAGGTATTCCAGCGCCTCGGCGGGCTGCATGGGCCGGCGGTAGGGCCGCGCCGAGGTCAGCGCGTCGTACACGTCGGCCACCGCGATGATGCGGCTCCACAAGGGGATCTCCTCGCCCTTCAGCCCGTTGGGGTAGCCGCTGCCGTCCACCTTCTCGTGGTGGTACAGCACGCCGCTCCACAGCGGCTCGCTGCCCACGGCCGACTCCACCAAACGTGAGGAGCCGGCGAACGCGTGGGTCTTCACCAGCGTGTATTCGTCGGGGCTCAGCCGCCCCGGTTTTTGGATCACCGCGGCCGGGATGGCCATTTTGCCCACGTCGTGCAAAATGGCCGTCAGGCCCAGATGGTTCATCAGCTTTTCGGGCAGGCGCAAATGCCGCCCGATGCCGATGGCCAGCACCGCCACGCTCAGCGAGTGGTGGTAGGTGTAGTCGTCGTGGCTCTTCAGGTTGGCAATGTTCACCAGCGCGTGGCTGTTGGACTGCACCGACGCCACCAGCCGCGCCACCACGGCGTCCAGCTGCGAAAGGCTCTGGGCCGAGGCGTGCAGGTCTTCCCGGCCGATGTCGCCCAGCGCGGAAAAGGTGCTGTGCAGGGTGGCTACGGCCTCGTCGCGCAGGGCACCTGGCACCGCCGGCGGCTGCAGCACCACGCCCGTGTGCGACATCGCGCGCGCGTCGGCCGCGCTGGTGGGCTGCCGCTGGGGCGCCCGCGCCGCGCCGTCGTCGATGTGCAGCTGCAAAATGCCGCGGTTCCACAGCCGGTCTATCAGTTCCCAGCTCAACACAGTGCCCCGGCGCACAAAAGCGCTGTTGCTGCTGTCCGACACATAGATGTCCTGCGCCAGCACCATGCCGGCCCGTGCCTTGGCGATGGAAATGGTTTTCAATACAAAAACACCTCAGGGGTCTTCGCGCAAATGCGGTCTTTTTTCCTCTTGTTTATCATACCATATTTCCCGGCGCTTGTCCCCTCTATACACAAAAGCAGCACCCGGCGCGAGGTGCTGCTCTCAGGGCCTGTGGCCGCTTTTTCAGGCCATCAGGTCGATGTGTGAAACCGTGCCCGCACTGCCGTCTTCCCGAAGAAAGAACGAGGTGGAGCGCATGATGCCCTGGGTGTTGTTGGCGGCGTCCTTCATGGCGAATTCCGTGGCCACCTCGCCCAGATAAAGGGCGCCGATGTTCAGCTCGGCCAGCGTGTACAGCTGGTCGTTGCCGTCGGCGTCGCGGCTCCAGATGCGCAGCTGCGAGAAGATGGCGTCGCCTTCGTCCAGCCAGCCGTTGCCGTCGGTGTCGTACGTGCGCAGCTCGCCAAAGCCGCAGCCGCTGCTGGGGCCAAACAGCTCGCTGCCGTCGTTGATGGCCCCGTCGCCGTTCTTGTCCCAGGCCAAAAACCCGCTGCCCGGCCCGGCAAAGGCGATCTGGTCCATCTGGCCGTCAAAGTCGAGGTCGAACGCGAAGGTCTCGCCCGTCAGAGACGCGGCCGTGCCACCGTAGTTGATGACGATGGGGTCGATGGGCTTGGCGCCGAACTCCAGGTTCATGCTGGCGTAGGAGTAGAACGTGCGGCTCATCTGCATGCTCAGGTCCACCTGGATGCTTTTGCCGTCGGCCGTGTTCACCACGCCCTTGGCCTGGTAGGCCACGGCCTCGTGCTCGTACTGCAGCTGCTGCACCCGCACCTGCCCGCCAAACCCCGCGCGGATGTTCAGCGGCCGAAGCTGGTGCTGCGGGCGGCTGGCGGTGGCGGGGTCGGCTGTGCGGGTGTTCAGCCGCCGCCCGGTCAGCGCAAAGAGGAAGCTGTCCAGCAGTTGCAGCTTCAGCTCCTCCTTGGTCATCGGGCCGCCTTTGGCCGGCGCTGTCTGCGTGGTCTCGGGCGTCTTCATCTGCCCTAGCCATTGCCCGCTGTTTTGCCTTGCGTCCTCCATCAGCTGTTTTGCAAGGTCGGAGAGGCTGAGCAAGTCGCCGTTTTCGGCCTGACTGCCGCTGCCCCACAGCGAGAGTTGCGCGCTTTGCATCTCCAGCTTCTGGTAGCTGCGCTGGGCGCTGGTGTGAATGGCGTATGTGTCGATCTTCATACGGATACCTCCCTGTCTTTTTTCAAGGGCGGCGTCCTTGCCGCCCCGGTTCCCCGGTTTTGCCAAACCCAAACCAAGCCCGGCACAAAAACCCCTGCAAAGCCATGTTTTTGCTCTCGGCGCGCAACGAAGCCAGAAATGGTTCCGGCTTTGGGATGCCAGCGCCACGGCATCCGTTTTTTTGGGCGCACAAAAACAAGCCCGCAGGGCCCCTGTGGCCCGGCCGGTTCCGGTGCAGACAATTCCGGTAATTGTTACATCGGCACGCGCCGCGCAAATGTTAGATGGGAAAATGCCCAAAGCCCGCGGCCGATTTTTTACCGCGCTGCGCGAAGCTTCGGCAGGGCGTGGTTTCGGCCAAAGCCGGCGGCTTGCCCCCTGTGCGGCCCGGCACAAAAAAGCGGCGCCCTTCCATTGGGCGCCGCTTTGCATCGCATTTTCAGCGCGGGCTCACGCCTTGCTTCGCACCCAAAAGTCGCAGCAGTCGTCGCCGGCGGCCAGCGTTTTGGTGCGCACCAGTTCGCGCCCGCACACCCCAAAGGTGAAGAAATCGGTGTCGCACATCACACGCGTCAGCTGGGGCACGCCCTCGGCTTTGCACAGGTTGTGCAGCCCGCAGTTGCTGTATTCAAAGTAAAGCCCGCCGTCTTTCACGCCGTCCTTCACCTCCAGCTGCCAAGTCCAGGGGTATTGCTCCCTGTGCTGCCGGCCCCACTCCGCCGCGCGCAGCTTCACCTGCCGCGCCGCTTCGCCCGCAGGGTCTATGGCGTTTTCCGGCGTGCCCTTGCTTTGCAGGCTGGCCAGCAAAATCTGCCCAAAAGGCTCGATGCCTATTTTCTCCCGCACCTCTTTATACAGGGCGATCAGGTAGGCCCCCACGTAGAGGTTGTCGATGTAGGGGTTGGCCCGCCCGCCCATCTCCGGCGTGCGCAGCAAGATCGCCTCGTACTCGCGCTGGGCGTTTGCCAAGATCTGCTCGATCTCGCCGGGCGTGTAAAAGCGGGTGTAGCCCTGCCGGGCCATCTCGCCCAGCGCCTGTGCAAACAGCTTTGCCTCTTCGCCGGTCTTCATGGCTGCACCTCCTGTCATCATCTTTATCTTAATCGAAACCCGGCGATGGGCGCAATGTATCACAGCACAAAAAAAGCGTGCCCGGCAAAGGGCACGCCGCATAAAGCACGCTTTTTTATCGCTATTTTACCTGTATCACACACTTTGCGCGGCGTTTGCCGTCTGTGGTGGTGCAGGTGATGGTCGTCTTGCCTTTCGCGATGGCCACCACGCGCCCTTTCGAGGAGACCGTGGCCACGCTCTTCTTGCTGGACTTCCACTTCACCGTCTTGATGGCGGCGTTCGTGGGTGTGATGGTGGCCTTCAGGGTCACTTTCTTGCCTTTTTTCAGCGTATACTTACTGTGGTTCAGCTGCACGCTGCGCACTTTTTCGCCCACCGTGATGGTCACTTTCGCCTTTTTGCCACCGTCCTGCGAGGCGGCGGTGATGACGGTTTTGCCCATGCCCACGGCCTTCACCGCGCCTTTTTTGCTCACGGTGGCCACGCGGGTATCGGCCGAGGTCCACAGCACTTTTTTGTTGGTGGCCGCAGCCGGCGACACCGAGGCCTTCAGCGTCACTTTGCCGCCTTGCGCCAACTTGCGCGCCTTGCTGCCGCTCACCTTCACCTTGCTTACCGGCGTACCCACTGTTATGGTGCAGCTGGCCTTGTGGCCGCCCACGGTGGCGGTGATCTTGGCTTTGCCCGCAGCCTTTGCCTTCACCTTTCCGGTTTTGCTCACGGTGGCCACGCTCTTCTTGCTGGTCTTCCATTTCACGCCGTCGGCCGCTTTCCCGCTGGCGGCCCAGGTGGCCTTCAGGCTCAAACTGCCTTTTGGCTTCACCGTTTTCACCGTGTGGTTCAGCACAATGCCCGTTAGCTGCACGCTTTCTGTTTGGCTGCCGCTGCTTGCCTTGTCGCCGCTGCCCACATCGGCGGTGGTGGCGGGGATGCACGTCACCGTGCACACCGCCCGGTGGCCACCGTCGGCCGTTGTCACGGTGATATCGGCGGTGCCCGGGGCCACCGCGCGCACCACACCGTTGTTCACCACGGCCACCGCCGCATTGCTGGTGGCCCAGCTCACCGAGGTGTTGTCGGCAAAGCTGGGGGTGAAGCTGGGTGTCAGGGTAAAGGAGTAGCCCGGGTTCATCACGCGGGTCGTGGCATCCAGCGCCACGCTGGTCACCGAGGTATCCAGGCTGTAGCGCAGCGCCCGGTAGGCGTTCACACGGCCATGCCCGTAATAGTTGTCCCGCCCCGGCGTGCCCAGGTCGTCGGCGGTGTTATACAATATCTCCTTCACGCCGGCAGGGGTCAGCTTCGGGTTTTGCGCATACAGCAGCGCCGCCACGGCCGAGACGATGGGCGCGGCCATCGAGGTGCCGCTCATGTACATATAGGCGCTCTGCTTGCCGGTGCTGTAAATGGTGCTGCCGGGCGCTGCGATGTTCTTGTATTTGTTGTAGTTTGAATACTCGGCCCGCGAGCCGCTTTGCGCCAGCGCCGTCACCGAGATGATCTCGTCAAAGTCGGAGGGATAGACCTGCGCGGAGGTGTTCTCGTTGCCGGCCGACGCCACACAGGTGATGCCCGCGTCAGTGGCCCGCTTCATGGCGTCGTGAAGCAGCTTGTCGTAGGTGGAGCCACCCAGACTCATGTTGATCACCTTCAGCGCGGGCACCTGCATCAGGTGGTTGATGGCCTTCACCACGCTGTTGGTGGAGGCGGCCACGCCGCCGTTGTACTCGAAGAACACGTTCACCGGCACGATCTTCGCGTTGTAGGACACCCCCGCGATGCCGATGCCGTTGTTGGCCTGCGCGGCAATGATGCCCGCCACGTGGGTGCCGTGGCCGAAGTACTCCACGTCGGTCGTCAGCTTGCCGCCGGTCACGGCATTCAGCGCATAGGCCATGTCCAGGTTGTTTTTCAAATCCGGGTGTGAGGTGACCACCCCGGAGTCTATCACGCCCACGCGCACCGTGCCGGACACCTTTTGCACATCCCAGGCGTTGCGCGCCTTCACGGCGTCCAGATACCACTGGCCTACGGCGTATTTGTCGTTCACGCTGGTGGCGCTGGGCGCCTGCAGGTCCTCTTGGGCGGTGGCCGCCGGCTCGCCCGCCTGTGCCGTTTCGGGCAGGGCATACAGGTAGTTCGGCTGCGCCACGCGCACACCCGGCTGGCCGTTCAGCGCGTCCACCGCCTGCAGCACGGTGGCATCTGCGCCCACGTTCAGCAGCAGGCTGCCGTCGCCCAGCTCCTCTTTGATGCTTATTTCCGCGTCCGGGTCGCTCAGCGCCAGTGTGGCCTCCGCCTCCTGCGGGCTCACGCCGTCCTCAAACAGCACCAGCAACTCGCCCGGCACATACAGCACCCCGGCGTCGGGGTCGTCCACCGGCTCCGCCTTGGTCTTGTCTTTTGTTTTGGGCTTTTCCTGTGTGCTGGCGTCGACGTCTTCCGTCTCGTCCTCATCGTCCGTCACAGGGGCATCCGTTTCAGCCTCCGTGCCGGCTTCAGGTGTGGGCTCCTCGGGCGCGGTGTCCGCCGTGGACGCAGCCGCCTCCGGTTCGCTTTCGGGCGGCAGGACCCCTTCGGTATCACTGCTTCCGGCCTCTTCGGCTTCGGTACTGCTCCCGTCACCCGTGCTGCTCACGCCGTCGCCACTGTCTTCAGTGCCGCTCTGCGGCGTCGTTTCGTCCGCCGGCGTGCCGCTGCCGCTTGCCGCTTCGCCGTCCTCCGGGGCGCTCGCCTCGTCGGACGTATCCTCCGCCTCGCCCGGATCATCCTGCGCCTCTTGAGAAACGCTCTCGGCCGCCGGCGTCTGTGGCACAGAGGCATCATCGTCGGCCGCGGCCACCGGCAGGCCAAAAAACAGCAAGCTGCCGGCCAGCAGCAAGGCCGCCAGCCGCAACAAAAAGGTCCCAACAGGTGCTCTCGTCAAAATCGCACGTCTCCTTTGGCATTGCCTCGGCGCGGCGCCGAAAGCAGGAAAAATCATCGAGTCCTCTGGCGCGGACACATCGCGCCATCACCGCCCGGTCAAAAAAATCCCACAAAAAGTCCGGGCTATCTACTGCCTAATTATACTATATTTCACCGTTTGTATAAAGGGGCGCATGCCGCCTGTGGTGTGGCACAGCGCGGCCATGTTCACCACAAATGTCCCTTTCAGCGCAGCTTTTGATCCGTTTGGCGCGAGGCCTTGTGGCGTGGCAGCCGCAAAAAACAGTGCCCGCCGGCCCGCTGGCCGCCCGCCTTTTGCCTTGACTTCCCCCATGGCTGTTGTTATCATGATGATAATGCGTATAAAAAGCGTGTGAAGTGCGCGTGCAAGGATGCAATAGGGCGATAATAAGAGAAGTTTGGAGTTGATTTGTGATGAAACCGTTGGAAGGGATCAAAGTGGTGGAGCTGTCCACCTTCGTAGCAGGCCCCAGCTGTGCCCGTATGCTGGCCGATTGGGGCGCCGAGGTCATCAAGGTGGAATCGCCCCAGGGCGACCAGTTCCGCACCATGGGCAACAACTACCGCGTGCCCATCACCGATGTGCGCAACCCCATCTTCGACAACGAAAACGCGAACAAGTCCTTCATCGTGCTGAACCTGAAAGAGGAAAAAGGCCTGGAGGCCATGCTGAAGCTGCTGGAAACAGCCGACGTCTTCATCACCAACACCCGGCCCAAGGCCCTGCGCAAGCTGGGGCTGGACTATGAGCAGATCAACGACCGCTGCCCGCGCCTTGTGTATGGCATCGTGCTGGGCTATGGCGAGGAGGGCCCCGAGAGGGACCGCCCCGCCTTCGACTATACCACCTTCTACGCCCGCA
>JBFXKS010000075.1:0-8157 GCA_050173515.1 Oscillospiraceae bacterium
TGTGAGCAGGAACAGCACCGCCACCGCCATGATCCACGCCGTTTGGATGGTGCTGGTGGGAATGACCAGCGGTGCCAGGCCCAGCCCCTGCATCATCACCGGGTTGTTCAAAAATACACGGTCCCGCCGGGAAAAACGGTCCATGTTATCGGCAAAATAGCGCACGCGGTCGTCTCTCATGGATTTACCGCCCCCTTCCGATTGGCAAAGCCGCGGGCGATGGCGCGGTCGAAATAGCCCGAGATGGCATTCACGATGAGGAAGCTGAAGCAGATGCCGAGGTCGTAGGTGCCGTAATAGCGGAACAACATGGCCGCCAGCCCCAACAGCACGCCGTAGATCACCTTGGACAGCGTGTTTTTGGGCAAGGTGACCGGCTCTGGCACCAAAAACACCGCGGCAAACAGTGTGGCGCCCGTCAGTATCTCGAACTTCACCACCTGCAGCCGATCCAAAATGTCCTGCGGCCAGGTTTGGAAGGATATCTCGGTGAAGCGCGGGAAGATGAAAGCAATGAGCGCACAGGTGGCCAAAAAGCAGGCCGGCGCCACCAGCGACATGCGCTTTTTGATGACCAAAAACACCGCGCACGCCACGATGACCAGCGCGCAGGTGACACCCAGCGGCCCCACATAGTTGCCCAAAAGCAGGTTCCAGGTGTCTATTTTGGGCAGGCCGCCCGCCCGCAGCGTGGCCGACGGCCCCGACAACAGCGTGGCGTCCTCAAAGCGCCACAGGCGCAGCAGCTGCTCCATCGAGGGCTGGCGCAGGTACATCCAGTTCAGCGGCGCCGGGTAGTGCAGCATCTCGTCTGGCCAAGACACCGACGCCACGCAGTAGCCCACCGCCGCCGGGTTGAACGGGTAGCTGCCATAGCCGCCAAAGGCCTCTTTGGCCACCAACACCGCCACCAACACCGCGGCCACCACCACGCGGAAACGCACCGTCACCGGCATCATCAGCACAATGATGAGCGCGACCACCACCGAGCTGTTCTCGGTGGCATCGTAGCGGCGCGCACGCAGCATGGCGGCCAGGCGGTCGCACAGGCGCGCCGTCACCACGCCGATGAGCGCCAGCAGCAGCACCCGTGGCCCACTGTAAAAAAGTGCCATCAGGTACAGCGGCAGCGTCATCGCGATGAAGTCGCGGTTCAGGCCGTTGCCCTCGTGTACGATCCTGCCCTGTTTTGCCATCGTGCCTCCTGCAAGGGCTGCCCGGTGCAGAATGCGCAATTTGCGCAAGGGCTGCCCCGGCCGCCTTTGGGTTTTGTCAATTCAACAGTTTAAATCCAATAATTCTTCTTTGTTTCCATCTATTATGCTATTGCTGCACAGGTTTTAAAATATCTTGAATGGCCTTTTGCGGGTCCTTTTGGTGGAAAACCGCACTGCCCGCCACCAGAATATCCGCCCCGGCCGCCCAGCAGGGCGCGGCCGTTTCGGGCGTGATGCCGCCGTCCACCTCAATTTCCACCGCGCACTGCCGCCGCGTGCATTCACGGCGCAACGCGCGTATCTTTTCCACCGCCTCGGGCATGAAGGCCTGCCCGCCAAAGCCCGGCTCCACGCTCATCACCAGAACCTGGTCCACCAGCGGCAGGTGGGGCCACAGCGCCTGCACGGGCGTGGCCGGCCGCAGGCTGAGGCCCGCTTTGCAGCCTTTTGCGCGAATGGCACGCAGCGTTTCCTCCACCGCGCTCTCGGCCTCCAGGTGCACGGTGATGCGGTCGGCGCCCGCATCCGCAAAGGCCTCCACAAACAGGTGTGGCCTCACGATCATCAGGTGGACGTCGTATTCCGCCGTGGGCAGGGCTTTTTTCAGGCTTTGCAGCACCGGCACGCCAATGCTGATGTTGGGCACGAACACGCCGTCCATCACGTCGATGTGCAGCATGCCGCTGTGCGGGCCCAGCACCCGCCGGCAGTCCTGCTGCAAATTGGCAAAGTCGGCTGCCAGCACCGAGGGCGCCACCTGCGGCATGCCCACACCTCTTCCCGATTTGTATTTTTTCTAAAGGTTTATACAGTTTGTAAATCCTTCTGTTTGGCTGCGTTTGCCGCAGCAGCGCCCTATTTGTTTTTTTTAAGGCCCGCTGTGCAGGGGTATTCTACACCACGGGCCCAAAAAAAGCAACTTCGCCGGGCTAGCCCTGGCCGCCGCCCCGCGGGCGGGCGGGCCGCCCGGCCCTGGGCGCGCACGGCAGCGTGAACAAAAACTCTGTCCAGCCCTCGTCTTCGTCGCTCTCGGCCCATATGCGCCCGTTCATCTGGTTCAGCAGCACCTTGCTGATGTGCAGCCCCAGCCCGGCGCCGCGTGTGTTCAGCCCGCGGCTGGCGTCGGCCTTGTAAAAGCGGTCGAACACGTGGGGCAGCGTGTCTGCCGGGATGCCCGAGCCGCTGTTGCGGATGCCCACCGTGGCCGCGTTTTTGCCGGGCAGCACCCGCACGCTCAGCGTGCCGCCCTCGTCGGCGAACTTGATGGCATTGTCCACCAGGTTGTACAGCACCTGGTACACAAAATCCTCGTCGGCCAGCACCGGCAGCGGCGCGGCCTCCTCCAGGCCCTCCACCTGCAGGTTTTTCTCCTCCAGGCGCTGCTCGGCCCCCACAAACACCGAGGCCACCGGCCCCCAGATGTCGAACACGGTTTGGTTGGGGGTGTATTCGCCCGCCTCGATGCGGGAGATGTCCAGCATGTTTTTGGTGAGGCGGGCCAGCCGACCCACTTCGTCCGACACGATGGCCAGGTACTTGTCCCGCTGCTCCACCGGGATGGTGCCGTCCAGCATGCCGTCTATGAAGCCTTTGATGGTGGTCATGGGGGTGCGCAGCTCGTGCGCGATGTTGCCCATGAAGCTGCGGCGGGACGAGTCGGTGGCTTCGAAGGAGTTGGCCATCTGGTTGAAGGTGATGGCCAGGCGGGACAGCTCGTCGTCGCCCTGCACCGGCACCCGGGCCGAATAGTCGCCCTCGCCAAAGCGGCGGGCGGCGTCTGAAATGCGGCGCAGCGGCGCCGAGATGCTGGTGGAAAAGAAAAAGGCCAGCACGCTGGCCACCAAAAGCACCAGCGCCGCCGACAACACAAAGGTGGTGATGGTGTCTGACAGGTAGGCGCTGAGGCCCTGGGCGTCGGCCGCGGCGAACACATAGCCGTCGTAGCCCTCGCCCTGCAGCTGCGCCGCATGCACGTAAAACGGCGTGGCGAAGACCCCCGCAAAGCGGCCATGGTCGCTCAGCGTGCCCTCGTCATCCAGCCGGTGCAAGACCTCTTCGGGCATGGCCGTGCCCAGCGCGGGCGCGCCGACGCCGGTGCCAAACAGCACCACGCCGTTTGCGTCGGTGATGAAAATGGCCGCCGTGGCCGTGCGGGCCATGAAGTCGATGGCGCGCAGGCTATGGTAGTCTGCCAGCGAGAGCTCGCCCGAGCGGAAGCCCTGCTGCACATTGGCCACCGCGCGGATGAGCGGGCGCTCCTTCTCGTCACGAAAGTAGCTGGTGGCCAGCCAAGTCTGTATCAGGCCCATGATCAGCACGCTGGCCACCAGCACTGTTGTAACAGATATAAAGTAGTAGTACCTTAAAGATTTGTTTTTCATGCCTCTTTTACTTCAAACTTGTACCCCACGCCCCACACCGTTTTCAGGTTCCAGTCCTCGCTGGCACCCTCCAGCTTTTCGCGCAAGCGCTTCACGTGCACGTCGATGGTGCGCGAGTCCCCGTAGTACTCAAAGCCCCACACCTCGTCCAGCAGCTGGTCGCGCGTGAACACCCGGCCGGGGTGGCTGGCCAGAAAATACAGCAGTTCCATCTCTTTGGGCGGGGCCTCCACCACCTCGTCGTTCACCCGCAATTCGTACTTCGAAAGGTCCACCGACAGCTTGTCGTACACGATCTTCTTGTCGCTGTCCTCGCTGTCTTTGGCGGGCGTGGCCGCGCGGCGCAGCACCGCCTTGATGCGCGCCACCACCTCTTTGGTGTCGAAGGGTTTCACGATGTAGTCGTCGGCGCCCAATTCCAGTCCCAGCACCTTGTCGAAGGTCTCGCCCTTGGCGGTGAGCATGATGATGGGCACCGAGCTGCCCGCGCGGATCTTGCGGCAGGTCTCCCAGCCGTCCTGCTTGGGCATCATGATGTCCAGCAGCAGCAGGTTCGGCTCCCACTCCTCATAGGCGGCAAACGCGGCCTCGCCGTCATAGGCCAGGCGGGTCTCGTAGCCCTCTTTTTCCAAATACAGCCGCAGCAGTTCACAAATGTTCTTGTCGTCGTCCACAATCAATATTTTGTTGGTCGCCATCTCGTCACATCCTTTCACTCGCCGCTGACCCCTATTATACCCTGCCAGCGCCCATAAAAAAACCCTTTTTTGTGCTTTACCCGCTTTTCTGGCAGGCCTGGGCGCGCCGGGCCCGTTGAAAGCGCGCGGGGTTTGGGCTATAATTTGTAGAAAAGAAAACCGGCCGGGGCCCAAAAGGGCCCCTGGCCCGAAACGGAGCTTTGCATGAAACTCGGAATCGTCGGCCTGCCCAACGTGGGCAAATCCACGCTGTTCAACGCGCTGACCGGGGCGGGCGCCGCCAGCGCCAACTACCCCTTTTGCACCATAGACCCCAACGTGGGCGTGGTGGCGGTGCCCGACGCCCGGCTAGACGTGCTGGCGGAGCTTTTCCACCCCAAAAAGGTGATCCCGGCCACCATCGAGTTCCTGGACATCGCCGGGCTGGTGCGCGGCGCCTCCAAAGGCGAGGGCCTGGGCAACCGCTTCCTCTCGCACATCCGCGAGGTGGACGCCATCGTGCACGTGGTGCGCTGCTTTGCCTCCAATGACATCGTGCACGTGGACGGCGACGTGAACCCCGCGCGGGACATCGAGACCATCGACCTCGAGCTGGTGCTGAGCGATTTGGAGATCGTGGAGCGGCGGGCCGACAAGGTGGCCAAGCTGGTGAAGACCGGCGAAAAGGCCCTGGCCGGGCAGGCCGCGATGCTGCAGCGCCTGCGCGCGCACCTGGAGGACGGCCGCAACGCCCGCACCTTTGCCACCGAGGGCGCGGACGAGGCCGAGTGGCTGGTCGACATCCCGCTGTTGAGCGCAAAACCGGTCATCTACGCGGCCAACATCAGCGAGGACGACCTGCTGGCCGGCATCGGCGACAACCCATGGTATCCGGTGGTGCAGGGCATCGCCACGGCCGAGGGCGCGGGCTGCCTGCCCATCTGCGCCAAGATAGAGGCCGACATCGCCCCCATGCCGCCCGACGAGCGCAAGGCCTTTCTGGACGAGCTGGGCCTGGAGGCCTCGGGCCTTCAGCAGCTCATCCGCGAGAGCTACGCCCTGCTGGGGCTCATCAGCTTCCTCACCGCAGGCGAGCCGGAGGTGCGCGCATGGACCATCACCAAAGGCACGCGCGCGCCGCAGGCCGCCGGCAAGATCCACTCCGACTTCGAGCGCGGTTTCATCCGCGCCGAGGTGGTGCCCTTCGACGACCTGGTGGCCTGCGGCAGCCTGGCCGCCGCCCGGGAAAAGGGCCTGGTGCGCAGCGAGGGCAAGGACTATGTGATGCGCGACGGCGACGTGACGCTGTTCCGTTTCAACGTGTAGGCGGCGCCGGGCGCCCACGCGCCGCGCAAAAAAACCGGCAAATTCTCCGCTATTTTCAATAAATATGAAAATGTTCTTTCTCTTGCCTCATTCTATAAATATGTTGTTATTTCTGCATCATTTGGTGCACCACCAGGAGGGCTACTGATATGAAGACCATTGGCATTATGGGCGCGCTGCCCGAGGAGATAGACCGCGTGATGGCCGGGCTGAGCGAACGCAAGAGCGAAGACTACGCCGGGGTGACCTACCACCACGGCCACCGCGCGGGCCGCCGGCTGGTGGTGTGCTGCGCGGGCATAGGCAAGGCCAACGCCGCGGCCACCGCGCAGGTGCTCATCACCAAATACGGCGCCGAGGGCCTCATTTTCAGCGGCATCGCCGGCAACATGAACCCGGAGATTAGCCTTGGGGACGTGGTGATCGGCCAAGAGGTGTTCTACCACGACGCCAGCGACCACCTGCTGGCCGCCAGCGCACCCGGCACCGCCGTGTACACCGCGCATCCCCTGCTGGTGGACGCCGCCCGCCAGGGCTGTGAGCTGACCGGCGTGCCCTACATCGTCGGGCGCATCGCCACCGGCGACCAGTTCATCGACGACGCCGACACCAAGCGGCGCATCCAGCAGGCGTGCCACCCGGACTGTGTGGAGATGGAGGGCGCGGCGGTGGGCCAGGTGGCCATGCGCAACGGCGTGCCCTTTGTGGTGCTGCGCGCCATGAGCGACAGCTGTGACGAGGCCTGGGCCACGCTGAACGCCGCCTCGCTGGACCTGGTGAAATATGCCGAAACTGCCGCAGCCGTGGTGGTGGCCGCCATTGACGCCCTGAAAACACTGGACACACAAATCTAAGCCATTCGGTGAATCATTCGCCTATTTTTCTGGCGCATTGGCCGCCATTCATTGTTTTTTCTGCCCTTTTATGTCTTGCCCTGCCATAACGCTGGGCAAACAATTTCGGCGGTATTATCCCTCGCCGTCCTCATCCGTCTCCGCCGGGCTCTGCAGGTCCACATAGATGCCCAGCCCTTTCAGCAGTGCGCCTTGGAAGGCCTCGCGCTCCTCCTGGCCCCACTCGGCCAGCTCCGTCAGGCGCTGCACCTCGGCGCCGATGGCCTGCTTTGCACCTGTGGTCTCGGCGGGCCACGGCGTGGCCAGTGCCTGCCCGTCGGCCATGGCCTGCGCCACCTGCGCCTGCCACAGCCCCGTGGGCACCACCGTGCTGAACGGCTGCAAATGCAGCGTTTTCTCTATCGCCATGCGCCCTGCGCCGGTGGTGAACAGCCGCAGCAGCAGGTTTTGCGCGGCGCCGGCGTTCGCGCTGCCCGCGCGGATGCACAGCGTGCCGCCGTCTGCGCAGAGCAGCTGTGTGTTCTGCGCACGGATGGCCTTCTGCCAGTCTGCCAGCGCCGACGCCTGCGGTTCGTCGGTTTCTTCCCCTACCGCCTGTGCTTCGGAGGCCACCGGCTCGCTGGCGCTGGTTTCGCTTTCCGTTTCCACCTCGGAGGCCGCGGTTTCGTCGCTCTCCGCTTCGCCTGCTTCCGATGTGGGCGCCGACACCGGCGCCTCTGTTTCTTCTTCGTCCACCTGCGGGTCAGGCATTTTGTAGGGGATCAGCGCCAGCTTTCCGGTAAGTTCCGGGTACTGCGCCTGCAAAGCGCCCGCCAGTGCGCTGTCGCCCCGCATGAACAGGGCCGTGCGCCCCACAAACAGCTCGATGGCCTTGGTGTTGCTGTTGCGCTCGGTGGTGCGGTAGCGCTCGCCGCGCGCCAGCGGCCCGCTCTCCCGGGCCATGTGCTGCGTCTCCAGCGCCAGCATGCCCAGCAGGCCCTCCGCCGCGGCCCACAGGCGCTGCGCCTTTTCGGTGTCGTTTGCGGCCAAGAGGGTGCTGTAGTCGTCAAACGCCAGATGGATGGCCGCCTCCAGCCCGCCCTGCATGAGCTTTTCGGCGTCGCCGTCCGGCACGGCAAACACCCCACGCAGCGGCTGCGCAATGCCCGGGCGGCTGCCGGGCATGGTGTAGCTGTGGTGGCCGATGGTCACCTGCCGCCGGCTTGGGGCCGGCAGGTAGGCCTCGATGGCCTCGGCCAGCGCCTGCCACTGCTGCCAGGTGCACGCCTGCAAGTCCGCCAGCAGCGCGGAGGTGTCCTGCGCGCCCACCAGCGGCGCCAGCAGCTCCACGTTCACCAAATAGCCGGCGGCCTGCTGGCCCAGCGGCAGGCCATACACCCGCTGGCTGTCCACGATGCGGGCCGGCTGCGGCACCAGCGCGGCCAACGCGCGCATCGGGGCGCTGGCCGCATCATCCAGAAGGTCGGCCATCTGCCCGGCATCGACGCGTTTGACTTCGGCATCTCCCTTCAGGTAGAAGATGTCCGGCGCATTTTCGCCGCCCAGCGCCTCATTCACCGCATCGGCATAGCGGTTCCCGGCCGCCGCGGTCTCTATCTCCAGCTCCAGGCCCTCTTCGGCGGCCATCTGCTGCAACAGCTGCTCCAGCGCGTCTTGCCCGGTGGGCAGCAGCGCGCGCAGTGCCGTCTGTGCCGTTTCAGGC
>JBFXKS010000076.1:0-8129 GCA_050173515.1 Oscillospiraceae bacterium
TTGGTGAGGGCCTGGGGCTCGCCGCAGGCATGGCCCACGGCTATGCGCATGCCGTCTTTCACATGCTGCATGGCCTGCTGGGCGGTGATGATCTTATTCGCGTACTTTTCCAATGAAAACTCCCCCTATACATTTTTTTGAGATGTTCCGAGCACGGTGTGGCAGGCGCTGCTGGGGCCCTGCGCATGGGATGTTTGCAGCACACCATGCTGCCGCCGGCAAACAAAAAAGACGGTGCAAAAAACAACCGCCCCTATTCTACAATAAAATGCGCCGCATGAGAAGTCCCCAAGGCAGATTGGTTCGTGTTCTGTGGATTTGTTCCAGTGTTCTAGCTGTAAAGTGCGATATATTCGTCCACATTGCCGGGTGTGACGGGCAGGTAGGGCAGGCGGACATAGCGCCCGTCTTCCAGGGTCATCTCCTCGGGCAGGGGCGTTTGAGCGCGCAATGATACGGCCAGCTCCAGCAGGGCCCGGCCCTGGCCGTCGGCGTTGTTCAGCACGGTGCCCGCCATCTTGCCGTTCTTCACGGCGGCCAGGCCCTCGCGCGTGCCGTCTATGCCGATGATGAGCGGCCAATTGGTCTGGGAGAGGTTGGCCTTCTCCAGCGCGTCGATGGCCCCGAGGGCCATGTCGTCGTTGTTGGCAAATACCAGCTCGATACACCCTTCGTCCACAAGGGCCGGGAAGATGCCGTACTGGTCCATCCACTGGGTCATTTTGGTCTCCGCCCGCGCGCGGGACCAGCCGGCTATCTCGCTGGCCAGCCGCTGTACCTCGTAGCCGGCGGCGGTGAGCGTGGAGATGCTGTACTCGGTGCGGAAGATGGCGTCCTGATGGCCGGCCTCGCCTTCCAGCATCACGTATTGCAGCGTGCCGTCGCCGTTTTTATCCACTTCGTCCATGTGGTCGGCCAACAGCCGCGCCGCCAGCTGGCCCTGCAGCTGGCCCGAGGCCTTGGCCTCGGCGCCCACGTAGTACAGGTCATCGCAGCGCTCCAGGTCTTCCTCTACCAGCTCACGGTTGAAAAACAGCACCGGGATACCGGCGGCCTCGGCTTTGTCGATGATGAAGGAGGCGTCGGTGCGGTCCACGAGGTTCACGCACAGGATATCACACCCGGCCTTGATGAAGTTTTCCACCTGAGTGTTCTGCGCCACCTGGCTGCCGCCGGCGCCCTCCTGCGAAATGGTGATGGTCATGCCAGTTTCCAGCTCTTTTTCGCGGGCGTAATGGTGAAAACGCTCCATCAAAAGGGAGATAAAGGTGTCGTATTGGTCGTAGGTGCACACCCCGATCTGCAGGCTCAGGTCCTCGTCGCCGTCGGGCGGGCGGCTGCTTTGGCAGCCGGGCAGCGCGCAAAGCAGCGCGGTGGTAAGTAGCAGGCACAGCAGTTTTTTCACTTGGCACCTCACAGGGCAGAGGGGAACAGCAGGCGTTCCACCTCGGGCTCATATAAATTGTCCTGCCGCACGAGGAAGGGCTCGACCTCGAAGACGGCCTCGGGCGTTTTCAGGCCGATGGCCTCGGCCAGGTGCATCACGGCGTTGTAACCCACCGCGAACTCATTGTAGTAGCAGATCTCGCGCACCAGCTGGCGGTCCAGCTGGTAGATGATCTTGTCGCTGCTGCCGATGCCGTACAGCCGGGGCAACGCGTCGATGGCGGTGGCGGCGTCGATGGCCCGCTCCAGTGTGGTGACGTCCAGCGCCACGATGGCCCGCGGCGGCTTGCCGCGCAGCTGTGCGGAAAGGAAGGTTGTGAGGTCCTGCCCGCCGCTCTCCCACACCGTCACCGGGATGCCCATGTCGTCCAGCTGTTGCAGCAGGGCGTCGTAGCGCCGGCGGATGTTCTCGAGGTGCAGGTTGTGCGCCAGCACCACCACCTCTTCCTCTTCGGCCAGCAGGCCGCCGGCCAGCGTTTGGGCCAGCAGGGCGTCGTCTGGGCCCACAGAGGCAAGCGGGCAGCCGGGGTGGGCCTCCACCAGCACGGCCGGGGTGTTGCCCGTGACGCTGGCAAGGTCCTCCAAAATGTCGCCGCTGGCCGGGGCCAGAATGAAACCCTGCGCGCCGGCGGCAAGGTCGCGCTCGATGAGCGTGAGCTGGCGCTGGGTGCCGCCGCCGGCCATGGTGGTGACGGGCGTGGCGATGCCCAGCCGGGCGCAGGCCTGCTGGATGCCCGACGAGAGGACGTTCCAGCGGTCGGTGGTCTCCTCGCGCAGGATGACCGACAGGCGGACCTCCTGCTGCGTGGGTGTTTGGCCGGCGGCGTAGGTGAGCAGCAGGGCAAGGGCCAGCCCCAGCAAGATCAACAGCACGAACAGCAGGGTGCGGCGGCGCGTCATGGGCTCACCTCCCCGCGGTTTTCTTCCGGGAACGGGCGGCGTGGCAGGCGGATGCACACAGTGGTGCCCTCGTCCAGCTCGCTCTCGATGGAAAGGCCGTAGGGCTCGCCGTAGTAAAGCCGGATGCGCTGGTGCACATTCCGCAGGCCGATGCCGGAGCCCTGCCTGCCTTTGGGCGCCTCGTTTTCGGCAGGCGCCTGCAGCAGCCCGGCCACTTTTTCGGCCGTCATGCCAAGGCCGTTGTCGCACACCTCTATCACCACGTCGTCGCCCTCGCCACGCCCGGTGATGTCAATGACGCCATCGCCGTCCATATACTCCATGGCGTGGAAGATGGCGTTCTCCAAAAGCGGCTGGATGATGAGCTTGATGGTGGCGCAGTTCTCCACGTCGGCGTCCAGCCGAGTGCGTACCTGGAATTTGTTTTTGTAGCGGATGTTCTGGATGTGCAGGTAGTAGTTGGCGTGCTGGAACTCGGTTTTGAGGGCGATGATGTTGCTGCCCCGGCTGAGCGAGATGCGGAACAGGTTGGCCAGTGCCGTCACCATCGAGATGGCCTCGGGATATTGCCCGCCCTCGATCATCCACACGATGGAATCTAATGTGTTGTATAGGAAGTGGGGGTTGATTTGGGACTGCAGCGCGTCGAACTCGCTTTTACGCTTCAAGTCCTGCTCGCGCACCACGGCGTCCATCAGCGTGCGCAGCTGGTCCACCGTGGTTTGGATGGTGCGGCCCAGGTGCTCTACCTCACGCGGGCCGCCCACATAGATGGCGCCGGTGAGCACACCGTTCTCCAAATGCCGCACCGAGCGATCCAGCTTTTTGATGGGCCCGGCCACCCGGGAGGAGACGAGGCTGTTCACCACGATGATGGTGAGGATGGCGAAGCATACGATGGCCACCACCAGCACGCGCATTTGCGAGGTGCTGACGGAAAAGGCGCTGTTGGGGATGACGCTGACCAGCTGCCAGCCGGTGTAGCTCAGGGTCTTCACAATGACCTGCCGCTGCACGCCCTCGAAGACCTCCTCGTGGATGCCGTTGCCATAGCCGGCCAGCGCCGCATTGTTTTCGGCGAAGAGCCCGGCATAGATCTGCTGCTGGCTGGGGTGGTAGATGATCTCGCCGGTCTTGTCCACCAGATACACGTAGCCTGCGGTCTCGGCGGTCATCTGGGTGAAGATCTGCTCGATGCCGCTGTATTTCATGTCCACCAGCAGCACGCCGCGGTTGGTGTTGCCGCCGGTGGTCAGCTCTGCCATGCGGCTGAGTGAGATGGTCCAATGGGTTTTGGCGGTGCTGTCGGCAAACAGGTTTTGCACATGCGGGGCGGAAAAGTGCTGGTTTTCGATGACGTCGGTGGCACGCACGAACCAGTCCTGCCCGGTGGGGTCCACGCCGGTTTTCATGGTGGACAGCGGCACCGCGGCCACCAATTCGCCATTGCTTTTAAAGCAGGCGATGCTGACGAGGTCCTGGCTGTTCACCTCGTACAAAAGGCTCATGTTGCGGTTCAGCTCGGCTATGCCCGCGTCGGCCAGGTCCGTCTTTTTGATCACATCGTAATACATCGAGTCGGAGATGCGCATCATGTTGCGGGTGTACACGGTGAGGTTCAGGGCGATCTGGTTCAGCAGCTGCTGGTTGTCCTGGATGATGGTGTGGCGCAGGTTGGCTGCAAATTGGCCATAGAGGATAGCGCCCATGGCCACCATGCACACCACGGCGATCACCGTGAAAGCGATGCTGATCATGGCCTGGATGCTGGTGCGCGCCACCATGGCGGCCAGCCGCTCAAGGCGCCGTTTTGCCCAATTCATCCGTTTTCCATCCTGTCTGCGCGGTATTTTGACGGCGAGACGCCGTAGTGCTTTTTGAACACATAGCTGAAATAGTTGGGGTCGGCGTAGCCCACCTGCCCGGCTATCACAGAGGTCTTGTCGTCGGAGGTGGCCAGATGCTCTGCCGCGCGCTGCATGCGCAGGCGGGTGAGCGTGCCCACGAAGTTGTGCCCCGTCTCGCGCTTGAAGATGGTGGAGAAATAGGCGGGGCTCACGTTCAGCACGCCGCACAGCGTGTCCACCGAGAGGTCGCTGTCGGCATAGTGCGCCTCGATATAGGCCTGCGCCGTCTCCACCAGGCGGCGGGTGCTGTCTTTGCGCTGGTTGCTGATGAGCCGCCGCAGCGCCTCGCTGTTTTCATGCAGCCGGTGCAGCGCGTCATCGGCGGCTGCGGTGTTGGCGGCCTCGAGAAAAGGCCCCTGCAGCTGGGCGGCTTTGTCCTCCAGCTGGTAGTCCTTCACCAGGCGCACCAGGCCGGTGGTGAGGGCCAGCAGGAACACATGCAGCTGGGTGCGGGTGGGGCTGGCGTGGTGAACATGGGCGGCGAGGGCTTCGAACACGGCGTCCAGGTCCTCCTTGCGGCCGATCTTCACCTGCCGCACGATGTCCTCGGCGTAGCGCATGTCCAGCCCTTCGCCCTTGGCCAGCAGCGGGTGGATGTCTCCGATGTAAACGCACTGGGCCGCGCCCAAAAACCGCTGGTACTCCAGCGCGTCCAGCGCCTCGGCGTAGGAGCGGCGGATGTGGGAAAGCTGCGCCTGCGGCGCGCCCAGCCCGGCGGCCAGCGGCACGCCCAACCGCTGGCGCACCGCGGGAAACAGCGGGTTCAAAAGGGCGGCCGCCTGGCGTGGGTCTGTGCCTTCGGGCAGGGCGAACAGCAAGAGCAGCCGCTCCAGCGACTGGAACATGACATAGGGCACCTGCCCGGGCAGGCTGGCCGCCACCAGCTCTTTCAGCGACTGCTGGTAATAGGGCCGTGCCTCGGTCTCGTCGGCGGCGTCCAGCCGCAGCACGGCCACCAGATAGGGCCCGGCCGGGATGTGCAGCGCGTATTCCTGCAAGCGCGTGGCGATCTTGTCCTCGGGGATGCGCCCCTCCAAAAGTTCGCTCAGCAGCTGCTGGCGCATCAAGGGCAGGCTCTCCTCGTAGTGGCGGCGCAGCCGCTCGATGTCCCGGCTGCGTGCGATCTCCTCGTCCAGGTTCTGCTTGATGCGCCGGAACACAGCCTTTAGCTCGGCGGCGTCGATGGGTTTGAGGATGTACTCCTCCACCTCCAGCTTGATGGCCTCCTGCGCGTACTCGAAGGCGTCGAAGCCGGAGAAGATGGCGGTCTTGATGCCGGGCAGCAGGGCCTTGGCCCGGCGGCACAGGCTCAGCCCGTCCATGAACGGCATCTGGATGTCCGTCATGATGACGTCGGGGGCCAAGAGCTCGCAGAGTTCCAGCGCCTCGGCGCCGTTGCTCGCCTCGCCCACCACCTGAAAGCCCAGGGCCTCCCAGTCCAGCTTTTGGGCGATGGCTTGCCGGGCCGCCTCTTCGTCGTCCACCAGCAGCAGCTTGTAAAGTGCCATACGGCCGCCCCCTTCACGGTGTTTGGTGCCCCCATTATACATGAATGGCATGGGATAAAAAAGCCCGTGGTTGGCCGGCGGTGCCGTGTAAACCAGAGAAAACTGTGCAAGAAAACCAATAAAGAGAAGAAAAATTATTCAATTTACACATGAAAAAAAGAAATTCGAGGGATCCGGGTAAAAAATTCTATGGTTTTCGCGTGGTGGTGGGCCTATAATGCCCATAGTCGGCGGCATGCCGCCGGGAATAGAAAAGCCATTACGATAAAGACCATAGATAATCAAGGAGGCAAAACAGATGAAACGCTTTTTAGTTGGCCTGCTGGCACTGTGCATGGCATTCACTTTGGTGGCCTGCGGCGGCGGCTCCACGTCCACCGGCGGCACCTCAACAGGTGCGGCGTCCACGGGTGCGGCGTCCACTGGCGGCACCGAGAGCACCACCCCCGATGAGAGCACCGGCGGTACCGACGCCCAGTCCATCACCGTGGGCGTGCTGATCTACAAGTATGACGACACCTACATCTCCACCGTGCGCACCGCGCTGGAGAAATACGCCGCAGAGTCGGACGTGGCCATCACGCTGGACATGCAGGACGGCCAGGGCAACCAGGCCACCCAGAACGACCAGCTGGACGTGCTTTTGCAAAAAGGCGTGGACGCGTTGCTGATCAACGCGGTGGACGCTGGTTCTTCGCAGGGCCTGGCCGACAAGGCCATAGAGGCCGGCGTGCCGTTCATCTTCTTCAACCGCGAGCCCGACCACAGCGTGCTGGTGGAGGAAGTGGATGGCGAGGAAGAACTGGTGGGCCTGTTTGTGGGCACCACCGCCAGCGAGGCCGGCGTGATGCAGGGCGACCTGCTGGCCGACGTGTGGGAAGCGCGGCCCGAGCTGGACCGCAACGGCGATGGCACCTGCCAGTACGTGGTGTTCAAGGGTGAGCCCGGCAACCCCGAGGCCGAGGCCCGCACCGAATACAGCGTGAAGCAGGCGGAAGCACGCGGCATGACCATGGAAGATATCCAGGGCCAGCCGGAAGTGGCCAACTGGATGACCGACCAGGCCCAGAGCAAGATGGAAGCGATCCTGGGTGCGAAGGAAGGCCAGATCGAGGCCGTGTTCTGCAACAACGACGACATGGCGCTGGGCGTCATCGCCGCGCTGAACAGCATTGGCTACAACACCGGTGACGACGACGACAAGTGGATCCCGGTCATTGGCGTGGACGCCACCAACGCCGGCATGGAGGCCGTGAACAGCGGCAAGATGTACGCCACCGTGAAGCAGGATGGCGACGCCATGGGCAAGGCCCTCATCGCCACCGTGGTGAACGCGGGCACCGGCAAGGCGCTGCCGTACCTGGAAGGCACCGAGTACACCCTGGCCGACGACGGCGCTTCCATCCGTATCCCCTATTCGCCCGTCAGCTAAACGGCGTGGTTTCCAGTGGGAGGGCATCCTTGAAAGGTGCCCTCCCATTTTCTGAAAACAGGGCCAAGGCAGGCGGTGCCGCAGTGCAAAAAAATACACAATTATGTGATTGACGCACAGGGCGGCCGGGCGGTATAATGGGGATAAACAGGTGACCGTTAGCGGCGCCGGCGGGTTTGCTGCATGGGCAACGGTTTGCAAGGCGGTATACAGAAAGGGTGGTGGTGAGTGGTGGCTGATGTGAACCTGCTGGAAATGCGGGACATGGTGAAGCGGTTTCCGGGCGTGGTGGCGCTGGACCACGCACAATTGGTGCTGAAAAAGGGCACAGTGCATGCGCTGATGGGCGAAAACGGCGCGGGGAAAAGCACCCTGATGAAATGCCTGTTCGGCATTTATGTGGAGGACGAGGGCACCATCACCATCGATGGCGCCCCCGTGCGGTTCGACAACCCCAAGCAGGCACTGGACAACGGCGTGGCCATGGTGCACCAGGAGCTGAACCAGGTGCTGCGCCGCAGCGTGATGGAGAACATCTGGCTGGGCCGCTTCCCCAAAAAGGCCGGGCTGGTGAGCCACCACGACATGGCCAAGCAGACCCGCGAGGTGTTTGAAGAGCTGGGCATAGACATCGACCCCAAGGGCATGATCGGCAAGCTGTCGGTCTCGCAGCGGCAGATGGTGGAGATCGCAAAGGCGGTGAGCTACGACGCGCGCATTTTGGTGCTGGACGAGCCCACCTCCTCGCTTACCCAGGAAGAGGTGGACCACCTCTTCGTCATCATCAACAAGCTGCGCGAGCGCGGCGTGGGCATCATCTACATCTCCCACAAGATGGAGGAGATTCTGCGCATATCCGACGAGGTGACCATCATGCGGGACGGCAAATGGGTCGCCACCAAGGCCGCCAAGGACCTCACCATGAACGAAATCATC
>JBFXKS010000077.1:0-7989 GCA_050173515.1 Oscillospiraceae bacterium
CATCCAGCACTGCCCCACCGCCAACCACGCCGGGCGCGACCTTGCCCATTTTGCCCGGCTGGTGGGGCAGGGCCAGCGCTTTTCCAGCCGGCTGGAAATGATTTATGCCCGGGAGCTGTTGTTCGCGGGCAAGCGGCAGGATTTCCGTAGCGCAAAGCCCTATTTCGAGGCCGTGCGCGCCGACGGCGCCCGCGCGCCCGAGGCCCTGCGCCGCGCGGCCTGCGTGCTGGCACAGGGCGCCGCCATCGAGCAGGACTCGGCCCAGCTGCTGCGCGTGGCCGCGCCGGAGCTGGTGGGCACGCCGCCTGCCGAGATCTGCTGCGCGCTGGGAGACTATTACTTGTCCATATTGAACGCGCAGCAGGCGGCCGACTGGTACGCGGCGGCGCTGTCCGGCGCGGCGCCCGAGCTTATCGCCGCGGCGGCGGGCAGCCAGCCGCTGGAGGGGCTGGCCGCATGCTATGATATGATCGGCGACGAGCAGAAGGCGCGCACATACCGCGCCCAGGCGGACGCGTGGAGCGCCGAGAACCTGCGGGGCGGCGCGGAATGACCGCAAGCATTTGGCGCTGGCTGCTGGCGGCGGCAGGGCTGCTGGTGCTGGCGGGGCTGCTGTGGCTGTTGCATCCGCTGGCGCCGGTGCTGCTGTTGGGCTCGCTGCTCATCCAGCTGCCGCTCATCTGGGGCGTGGCGCGGCGGCAGTTCGCCGTGGGCTACCGCAGGCGCGCAGCGCAGCGGCGCGCGGCGTGGCGGGCGGGCGGCCCGGCGGCGGCCTTTTTGCAGGCCGAGCAGCAAGAGGCCGATGCCCCGGCATTCCGCCACTGGTCGCGCGGGGCAAAGGCGCTGTCGGCCTTGTGCCGCGCCGAGGCTTTGTGGGCGCTGGGCCGCGGGCACGAGGCGGCCGCGCTGCTGGCAGGGCTGCAGCGCGAAAAGCTGGAGGCGGACGAGCAGCAGCGCTATGACGAGCTGGTGCTGCTGGTGCAGAACGCCGCCCGCTTCAACACTCCGCCGGGCACCGTGCCGCCGCCCGGCCCAAATTGACAGGCCGCCGCCCGCTTTGATACAATTTACGGGAAGATGGGCATTGAGGAATCGAACGCCATGTGCCCCAAAGGCGGCACGTCGGCGCGGCGCGGCGTCATCGTTTTTGCCGGGCGGCGGCGTGCGATATGCCCCGCGCCCAAAAGCACGCGAAAGCACCTGCGAAAAACGCACGGACGGGTGTTTTCCATCCCTGCCAACACCGCAAGAACAGGAGCGAACACATGGACACCACCGCACTGGCCGACCTGCTGTTTCCCGCAGTTTCCGGCACGCCCGACGATCTGGAGCGGCGCTACCCGCCGCGCACCCTGCCCGAGGGCGCGCGCGTGTGCCGCATCGCGCCCAGCCCCACGGGCTTCATGCATTTGGGCAACCTGTTTGGCGCGCTGGCCGACGAACGCCTGGCCCACCAAAGCGGCGGCGTTTTCTACCTGCGCATCGAAGACACCGACCAAAAGCGCGAGGTGCCTGGCGGCGTGGACACCATTCTGGACGCCTTCGCCCACTACCAGCTGCCCTTCGACGAAGGGGCCACGCGCAGCGGCGACGCCGGCGACTACGGCCCCTACCGCCAGCGCCAACGCGCCGGGCTGTACCACATCTGTGCCAGGCACCTGGTGCTTCAGGGTGTGGCCTATCCCTGCTTTCTCACCGAGGACGAGCTGGCCGAGATGCGCCAGGTGCAGGCCGACCAAAAGCTGAATTTCGGCTGCTATGGCCCCTTTGCCAAATACCGGGACTGCCCGCTGGACGAGATAGGGCAGCGCATTGCGCAGGGGCAGCCCTATGTGCTGCGCTATCGCAGCGCCGGCAGCCTGAAAAACCGCGTGAAGGTGGACGATTTGGTGCGCGGCGTGCTGGACTTGCCCGAGAACGACCAGGACGTGGTGCTGCTGAAGGCCGACGGCATCCCCACCTACCACTTTGCCCACGTGGTGGACGACCACTTCATGCACACCACGGTGGTGGTGCGCGGCGAGGAGTGGCTGGCCACGCTGCCCATCCACCTGCAGCTGTTTGGCGCCATGGGCTGGAAGCCGCCGAAATACCTGCACACGGCCCAGCTGATGAAGATGGACGGCGGCGGCAAGCGCAAGCTGTCGAAACGCAAAGACCCCGAGCTGGCGCTGGACTACTACAGCGAAAAGGGCTACACGGTGGCCGCCGTGAAAGAGTACCTGATGACGCTGCTGAACTCGAACTATGAGGACTGGCGCAAGCAGAACCCCAATGCGCCGCTGGAGGCCTTCCCGTTTTCGCCCAAGAAGATGAGCATCTCGGGCACTTTGTTCGACACAGACAAGCTGGACGACGTCTCGCGCAATGTGATCAGCCGCCTGCCGGCCGACGCGGCGCTAAAGGCCCTGCAGGCTTGGGCCGCCCGCTACGATGCCCCCTTCGCCGAGCTGCTGGCGCGGGACGAGACCTTCTCGCTGGGCATGATGGCCATCGGGCGCGGCGGCAAAAAACCGCGCAAGGACATCACCGCATGGGGCGAGGCCAAGGCCTATTTCTCCTTCTATTTCGACGAGCTGTTCCAGCCGGATTTGACGCTGCCCGCCGCCGTGCCGCCCGAAAAGGCCAGGGAGATGCTGGCCGCCTACCGTGATTTGTACAGCCCGACGGACGACACGAACGCGTGGTTCGACAAGGTGAAGGCACTGGCGCGCACCTTTGGCTACGCCGACGACATGAAGGCCTACAAGCAGGACCCTGCCGCCTTTCCCGGCAGCGTGGCCGACGTGAGCATGGTGCTGCGGCTGGCCATCACCGGGCGCGAGCAAAGCCCGGATCTGTGCGCGGTGATGCAGGTGCTGGGCCCGCAGCGGGTGCGCCAGCGGCTGCAGCAGGCCATCGACGCACTGTGAGGCACATGCCCCAGACAGAGATTTCCCAAAACCGAACAGGAGGCCTTTTATGAGTGACAAAACCGGCTGGGACCCCAGCATGGAGCTGCCGTCCAATTTCATATACGACGTGGTGGACGGCGACCTGGCCGCCGGCTTCTCCCGGCCCATCCACACGCGCTTTCCGCCCGAACCAAACGGCTATCTGCACATCGGCAGCGCCAAGGCCATCTGGATCAGCTACTCCACCGCCATGAAATACGGCGGGCAGTTCAACCTGCGCTACGACGACACCAACCCCGTGCGCGAGGAAGAGGAATATGTGCGCAGCATCGAAGAGGACCTGCTGTGGCTGGGCGCCGTGCCCAACGGCGGCGTGTACTATGGGTCCGACTATTTCGAGCAGTGCTACGACTTTGCCCTGAAGCTGATCGCCGAGGGCAAGGCCTATGTGGACGACCTTACGCAGGAGGAGATGCGCGCATACCGCGGCACGCTGACCCAGCCGGGCAAAAACAGCCCCTACCGCACGCGCAGCGTGGAGGAGAACCTGGACCTTTTCCGCCGCATGAAAGAGGGCGAGTTTGCCGATGGCGCGCGCACTTTGCGTGCCAAGATAGACATGGCCTCGCCCAACATGAACATGCGCGACCCGGCGCTGTACCGCATCGTGCACGCCTGGCACCACCGCCAGGGCGACAGCTGGAACATCTACCCGCTGTACGACTATGCCCACCCCATCCAGGACGCGCTGGAGGGCATCACGCACTCGCTGTGCTCCATCGAGTTTGAAAACCACCGGCCCCTGTACGACTGGGTCATCGACAACATCGACTTCAAAGACAAGCCGCACCAGTACGAGTTTGCCCGGCTGAACCTGACGCACACGGTGATGAGCAAGCGCTATTTGCGTGAGCTGGTGGAAGGCGGCAAGGTGGACGGCTGGGACGACCCGCGCATGCCCACGCTGTCCGGCCTGCGCCGCCGCGGCTACACGCCGGCGTCCATCGTGCGCTTTGTGCAGCGCACGGGCGTGGCCAAGGCCTACAGCACGGTGGACATCCGCCTGCTGGAATACTGCATCCGCGAGGAGCTGAACACCGACGCGCCGCGCCGCATGGCCGTGCTGGACCCGGTGCGCCTGGTCATCACGAACTACCCCGACGGCCAGACGGAGACCTTTCCCATTTCGAACAACCCCCTGGACGAGGCCGCCGGCACGCGCGAGGTGGCCTTCTCGGGCACTTTGTACGTGGAGCGGGAGGACTTTGCCGAAGAGCCGCCGCCCAAGTGGCAGCGCCTGGCGCCCGGCAAAGAGGTGCGCCTGATGGGCGCCTACATCATACGCTGCGACGAGGTGGTGAAGAACGCCGACGGCGAAGTGGAGGAGATCCGCTGCACGGCCGACCTCGCCTCCCGCAACAACAAACCGCTGGACGGCCGCAAGGTGAAGGGCACCATCCACTGGGTGAGCGCACAGCACGCCGTGCCCGCACGCGCAAACCTGTACGATTACCTGTTCTCGCTGGAGAACGTGGCCGACGTGCCCGAGGACGCCAACTATCTCGAGTATCTGAACCCCGACTCGCTGCAGGCGCGCGCGGGCGCCATGCTGGAGGCCGCGCTGGCCGAGGCCAAAGCGGGCGAGCGCTTCCAGTTCGTGCGCATGGGGTATTTTTGCAAGGACAGCAAGCATGAAGGCCAGTTCAACCGCATCGTGCAGCTGAAAGACAGCTTCAAGTGGGAGCCGTGAGCATGGCGGCGCCGCTGGCCGCCTTTTTCCACAGCCACAGCCACGCCGGGCACGAGCACCTGCCCTGGGTGGTGGACGTGGCGCTGCACGCGCTGCTCGACTCGGCCAAGATGCTGCCGTTTTTGTTTTTGGCCTATCTCGTCATCGAGTACCTGGAGCGCCGCAAGGGCGACGCCATGGAGCGGCTGCTGGCAAAAGGCGGGCGCTTTGGCTTCGTGCCGGGCGCGCTGCTGGGCGTGGTGCCCCAGTGTGGCTTCTCGGCCATGGCGGCCAACTTCTACGGCAGCCGCGTCATCACGCTGGGCACCTTGCTGGCGGTGTTCATCGCCACCAGCGACGAGGCCATCCCGGTGATGCTGGCCCAGCCGGGCAGCTGGCCGGCCATGGCGGCGCTGGTGGGCGTGAAGCTGGTGTGGGCGCTGCTGGTGGGCTTTTTGGTGGACGTGGCCTTAAAGAAGGTCATCCCGGCTTCCCTGCGCGGCGGCTATGGCGGCAGCGCCGAAGAGGTGGACTGCCACCACCACGACGAGGAAGACGGCATTTTGTGGGCCGCCGCCAAGCACACCGTCAGCATCTTTCTCACGGTGCTGGTGTTCACCTTTTTGTTCGGGCTGCTGGTGGAATGGCTGGGCGAGGCACGCATCAGCGGGCTGCTGGCGGGCCTGGGCCCGGCACAGCCGGTGGTGGCCGCGCTGTTTGGCCTCATCCCGAACTGCGCGTCCTCGGTGCTGCTCACCCAGCTGTACCTGTCCGGCTCCATCAGCTTTGGCTCGGTGGTGGCGGGGCTCTCGGCCAACGCGGGCATCGGGCTCACCGTGCTGTTCCGCGCCAACCGCAACCTTCGGCAGAACCTGTTCATCCTCGGCCTGTTGTTCGTGCTGGGCGTGGTGCCCGGCCTTGTGCTGCACCTGCTGGGCGTTTAGGGCAGAGAGCGGGCGGGGCAGGCCCACCTTTCGCGGCCTCTCGCCAAAAGCACGCAAAAACCCCACCCAAGGCCATGTCTTGGGTGGGGTTTTGTTTGCACTGCTTATTTCAGCTCGATCTTCGCGCCCTGCTCTTCCAGCTTCTTCTGGATGTCCTCGGCGTCGGACTTGGACGCGCCTTCCTTCACGGGCTTCGGCGCGGTGTCCACCAGCTCTTTGGCCTCCTTCAGACCCAGGCCCGTGATCTCTTTCACGGTTTTGATAACGGCCATCTTGTTGGGGCCGATCTCCGCCAAGATCACGTCGAACTCGCTCTTCTCGTCCTCGGCGGCGCCGGCTGCGGGCGCGGCGCCGGCCATCATCACCGGGGCGGCGGCCGACACGCCGAATTTCTCTTCGATCGCCTTCACCAGCTCGTTCAGTTCCAACACGGTCAGTTCTTCCACTGCCGCCACGATATTGTCGATTTTTTCTGCCATCGTCTTGTTCCTCCAATTAGTAATGGTTTTGTCAGTTTGTTTCGCCCGTAGCGGGCTGCTTGCTTTGGCGTTCGTCGCGAAGCCAAATTTTGCCCTTCGGGCCTATCCCACGCCTCGCGCACTCAACCGTGCGCTCTTGCGGTGCCTGCCCGGCTTCGCCGGTCCTGCACCGGGCGCGGGAAAATTTGTTTCGCCCATAGCGGGTTGCTTGCTTTGGCGTTCGTTGCGAAGCCAAATTTTGCCCTTCGGGCCTATCCCACGCCTCGCGCACTCAACCGTGCGCTCTTGCGGTGCCTGCCAGGCTTCGCCGGTCCTGCACCGGGCGCGGGAAAATTTGTTTCGCCCGTAGCGGGCTGCTTGCTTTGGCGTTCGTTGCGAAGCCAAATTTTGCCCTTCGGGCCCTATGCCGCGCCCTCTTCGGCCTTTTTCTCGGCCAGGGCGTTCAGGCCCACGGCCAGCCCGCGCAAATTGCCGGTCAGCGCGCTCAGCAGCATGCTCAGCAGGCCATCGCGGCCGGGCAGCTTCGACAGCGCCATCACTTCTTCCGCGGCAATCACCTTGCCGTCCATGTAGCCGATCTTCACGCTGAACTTGCCCTTGCTCTTCTCGGCATACTTGCACAAGATGCGGGCCGGCGCCAAAGCGTCGTCTTCGCCAGACAGCGCCAGCGCGGTGGAGCCGGTGAGCACGGTGTCGATCTCGGCCAGCTCGGTGCCTTCCACCGCCAGGTGCACCATGGTGTTTTTCACCACCTTGTAGTCCACCCCGGCTTCGCGCAGCTCGCGCCGCAGCGCGGTGTCCTGCTCCACGGTGATGCCGATGTAGTCCACCAGCACGCCGGCTTCCGCCTGGGTCATCTTGTCGCGCAGGCCGTTCACATAGGCCTTTTTCTGTTCAAGGATCTTATCACTTGGCATTCTATTTCACCTCGTTTCGCCATGTACTTTCAAGAAAAAGCATTCCGTTCGGTAAAAAACAAAGCGCCTTTTTCTGCACAGAGAAAAAGGCGCGGCAAAACATTTCGGTTTTCGCAAAGCCTGTTTCTCGGCAGGACGGTCTCCCGGTTAGGCGCATCGCAGCGCTCCTGCTGTCTTAAAAACATCCGATGCTTCGCACTTCTTTAAAAAAAGTTCGAAGCCATCGCACGCCGACGCAAAGCGGCGGCGCCAGTTCACTATACCCGATGATCGGGTAATTTGTCAAGCCCGATTTAAACGTACTTCGCGCTGCTGAGGCGCACGCCGGGGCCCATGGTGGAGGCCACGGTGGCGCTGCGGATGTACTGGCCTTTCGCGGCGGCGGGTTTCGCCTTCACGATGGCGTCCATCACGGTGGAAAGGTTCTCCTCCAGCTTCTCGGGGCCAAAGCTGGCCTTGCCGATGGGCACATGGATGATGTTGCTCTTGTCCAGCCGGTATTCGATCTTGCCGGCCTTGGCCTCCTCCACCGCGCGGCCCACGTCGGGCGTCACGGTGCCGGCCTTGGGGTTGGGCATCAGCCCGCGCGGGCCCAGCACCTTGCCCAGGCGGCCCACCAGGCCCATCATGTCGGGCGTGGTCACCAATACGTCAAAGTCGATGAAGCCTTCGTTTTGTATCTTGGCCACCAGGTCTGCCTCGCCCACCATCATCGCGCCGGCTTCCTCGGCGGCTTTGGCGGCGTCGCCCTTGGCAATGGCGATGACGCGCACGTCCTTGCCGGTGCCGTGCGGCAGCACCACGGCGCCGCGCACCTGCTGGTCGGCGTGGCGGCTGTCTACGCCCAGGCGCACGTGCAGCTCCACCGTCTCGTCAAACTTGGCCTTGGCGCCGTCGCACACCAGGCCCAAAGCCTCGGTGGTGTCATACAGCTTGGCGCGGTCTATCTTTTTTGCAGCTTCGTTATATTTTTTCCCGTGTTTCATTCTGTGCGCCCCCCTTAGTCTTCCACTTGAACGCCCATGC